>JBDTZT010000162.1:0-7141 GCA_040005005.1 Actinomycetota bacterium | reverse complement strand
AGCACCTTTTCGCCGTTGTGATTAACCGTCACATAAAGATTTACGCCGTCAAACGGAATCCGCCACGTCGAGCCCTGCAGTTCACGCGGACGCTCAATATGAATACTCGGATTTTGGATTTTGGATTTTGGATTTTGGTCTTCGGCAAATGTTTCCAAAATCTCCGCTTCTTCTTTTCCTGTTTTCTTCTCCGCCTTCATCGAGGTCAAAACTTGTCCTTCGCGGCTTCCGTCGCGGTAATAGCTGACCGCTTTACAACCCAAATCTTTTGCCATCCGGTAAAGTTGGTCAACCGATTCGACCGTATCGTCGTTCGCGCCGTTGCAGGTTTTTGAAATCGAATTGTCGGTATGTTTCTGAGCCGCCGCCAAAACTTTGACGTGCTGATGCGAAGTGATGTCCATCGCCGAGATAAAATACGATGGAAGTTCGTCCAAGTGTTCGACAACAAATTCAGCCGCCCGTTTGATTGATGATTCGTCAGTTTGGTCAACTTCGATGCCGAGCGTTTCAGCCGCCAAAGTATGAACGTAATGACGTTCGCCCAGAGTATCGCGGCGGACATACGCCCACGAGAAATTCGGTTCGATGCCCGAAGAAGTTTCGGCAACGAGCGAAATCGTGCCGGTCGGCGCAATCGTCGTTACTTCGTAATTGCGCGGTGTCAGCGGCATATCACGCGGAATGCCAATTTCTTCATACAAAAATTTCGCGTAATCCTGACGATTCGCTTCAAATTCGGGAAACACGCCTTTTTCCGCGCCCAGCCGAAGCGACGCCATCCACGATTCGCGGCGAATAAAACCCATCACTTTTTCGATCAATTCAATCGAATCCTGATTTCCGTAAGTAACTTTCAGAGCCAGACATAGATCGGCAAAACCCATAATTCCAAGTCCGACCGGACGAGTTCTTTTCACAACATCATCAATTTCGGGAAGCGGAAAATGTCCCGCGTCAACGACATTATCCAAAAACTGCGTGGAAAGATGCGTCGCCCGTGCGAGCCGCGCCCAATCAATACAATCATCGGCGTTTGTGCCATCGCCTTGCTTTTTGTAAAACTTTGCGACATCAATCGAACCCAAGTTGCACGAATTATTAAAGTGAAGCATCTGTTCGCCGCAAGGATTACAAGCGTGAATCGGTCCCATCGAGGAAATCATATGGTTATGCCGATTGACTTCATCAATATAGATGATTCCCGGTTCGGCGTATTTGTGCGCCGAAGCGATCACGCGATTCCAGATGTCGGGCGCGTAAACCATTCCGGCGGCGGGCGGATTTTCGATTGTGCAGTCTGATAAATCGGCGGTTTCAAAAGCCAGCTTGTCGGCAAAGACGGCAGTTTCACCGTTCGGACGGCGGTAAACAACGTAATCCGTGCCCGTTACAGCATCAAAAATTGTTTGCGTCCACGGTTCGCCGTCAAATTCGGTTTGAAACCATTCTTTATTATCAACCGCTTCCATAAATTTGTCGGTCACAGTCACCGAGATATTGAAATTGGTGAGCGAATGCTGGTCGTTTTTTGCGTGAATAAACCGCAGAACATCCGGGTGTTTGATGCTCAAAATTCCCATATTCGCGCCGCGCCGCACGCCGCCTTGTTTGACGACTTCGGTCGTGCCATTGACGATGTTCATGAAACTTACCGGACCGGAAGCGACACCGCGTGTCGAATTGACCATCGAACCTGCCGGACGCAAAAATTCGTAAGTCATTCCCGTTCCGCCGCCGGTTTGATGAATGATTGCAACATTTTGCGCGTGTTCCATAATTCCCTGAATCGAATCGGGGACATTCAGCACAAAACAAGCGGCGAGTTGTCCTTTCGGTTTTCCGGCATTCACTAGACACGGCGTATTCGGCACAAATTCGCGGTTGAGCATGACTTGGGTCATTGAATCATAAAAGTAATCGCGCTTGACCGAATCGGTTTCCGCCTTTGAAACGTGACCGACGACGCGGCGCACGATGTCACCCCAAGTTTCCAGCGGTTCGCCGTTCAAATCCTTCAGCGAATATCGTTTGCCGATAACTTTTTGAGCATTCAAACCGAGCAGTTTTTCCTCACGTTTGCGAGAAATTCCCGTGCCGTTTCCGTTCGATTTTCCGTTTTTGGCGACAAACTCGCCCACGCCGACAGGCTCAAAGACTGTGCTCATATTAAATCAATCTCCTCTGGTGTCTATCAAGACACAATTATCCATTTAGTTTAATTTTACTATTCTTTTGTGCATTATGAAATGCGGGCTTTTGCACTAATGCTTTGATTTCACCCGAGAAGCGGTGTTAAAGTTTCGTCCTCAAGTGAAATGAAATATACATAACTTAAATCTGCTTGTCAACAAAAAAATATACAAGATATTGTGCCGCGCACAAAAAATTTTACCAAATAGTCCATAACTTAAAGTAATGCCTGAGGTTTTGGGCTTTTAACTTTTTTTATATAAAGAGATAAAAATTTGTGAGCACACGCGAAATTTGACTTTTCGCGCCCGAATTTCCGAAACTGTAATCTATGGACAAACTCATCCACGGAATCGCCGCTGACGCGACCGTCAGAGTAATGGCGGCAATTACGACCGACACGGTGCGCGAAGCCGTACGACGACATCAAACATCGCCGACGGCTTCCGTTGCTCTCGGGCGCGTTTTAACGGGAACACTTCTTTTAGGTTCGAGTCTCAAAGACTTTGACCGCTTGACCGTGAAAATTGAATCCGCCGGTTTGGTCGAAGGAATTGTCGCCGAAACCCTGGCGAACGGCAAAGTACGCGGATACATAAAAAATCCGCTCGCCGAACTGCAGCCGAGAAACGATGGAACTTTTGATGTGGCGGGAATTATCGGCAAAGGAATGTTTTATGTGACCCGCGAATCGGGTTTTGAACTCGGACTTCACCGTGAGCCTTACGTCGGTACGGTGCCGATCACATCGGGCGAAATTGCCCAAGATTTCGCGCATTATTTGATGAAAAGCGAACAAATTCCGTCCGCTGTTCTGCTCGGCGTTCTATTACAGCCGGAAAAACCTTTTGTCGAGTGCGCGGGCGGCGTGATGATTCAGATGCTGCCGACGGCGAACGAAAATATTGCCGTCATGATCGAAGACACGATTCTGCACGCGCCGCAACTGACGACCGCGATCAAAGAAGGTGCAACCGCCGAAGATTTGTTGAAAATGACGCTCGGCATCATTGATTATGAAATTTTGGGCGAAAAGAAAGTCAAATTTGAATGCAACTGCTCGTTTGAACGCGCCGTCGAGCTTATCTCTTCGCTTGGGAAAAAAGAAGTGTCGGCAATGCTTGAAGAAGACCGCGGCGCGGCAATGACCTGCGGATTTTGCAGCACAGTTTATACCTTGGACGAAAATGATTTGCGGGAGATTTTAGATTCGGAAACGGTTTAAAACTTTATCTGGCTTGAATGAATAACACCCGTTTTGCCGCAAACGTCGGTGTAATACCAAACGCCGTTGTTGTCATAAACATTCGTCGTGCCGGTAATATTGATTATCGTGCGTTGTTTGATAATGCAGAGAACCGCACCGTTTGGCGATTGACGCACATTTGAAGGCGGGTCAATAATTGTCGCCGGTCTTGAATCCGCAGGTTTCGGTGTTTGCGCCGCATCCTTCTTTTTGGCTTCGAGAGCCTTGCGTTCGTCTTCCAATTTTTGTTTGTCTTTTTTAAGATTGTCCTGTTGTTCCTTTAAATTTTGAGCAAGATTGTCATTGCCGGATTTTTGTTCGGCGACTCCGTTTTTGTTTGATTTGTCGGTAGAATTTGAAATATTGGCGATGTTTTCATTTTTCACGGCGGATGATTTGCTTAAATTATAAATCACCAAACCGGCAATTGCGCCGCCGGCAACCAGTAAAAGAAGTCCGACGCCCGCGACGATGAGCAGCGTGTTACTTTTTTTCGTTTCTGGCGGCGCGGACGAAAGCGGCGGAATAAACGGAAAATTGCTCATCACCGTCGGCGTTTCGGTGTGCGAAGTAAACGAACCGGAAACGGAAACGAGCGATGCGCCGTCCGATAAACAAAAATTCGTCTCGTCGCCGTAAACCTGTTCGCATTGCATACATTTTTTCATATATGTTTCTTCAAAAATATGTGCAGGATAATTATATCCGATATTTCTGATGAGCAGTTTTATAGCATCATCAAATCAAGTTTGCAAGATAAAAAATTACGGCTATTCTTTTATAAATGAGTGATTTGGGAAATTTCTTCAATCGTTGCGTGCAAATTGTTGACGAAGAATTAAACAAACTGATTCCGTCAGACGAAACCGAACCGGCACGGCTTTACAAGGCGATTCGGTGGAGCGTTTTCGCGGGCGGCAAACGCTTTCGTCCGGCACTTATCTTGGCAGTTGGAAAGGCTTTTGGCGCGGACGAAAATAAACTTTTGCGCTCCGCGTCGGCAATCGAAATGATTCATACTTATTCGCTGATTCACGACGATTTGCCCGCCATGGACGACGACCGCTTGCGGCGCGGGCGCGAAACTTGTCACGTCAAATTTGACGAAGCGACAGCGATTCTCGCAGGTGATATTTTGCAGACTTTGGCTTTTCAAGCAATTGCCGAAGATGCACAACTACCCGACAAAACCAAAGTAAAATTGATTTCCGAACTCGCGCAAGCGGCGGCAAAAATGGTTGACGGACAACTGCTTGATTTGGAAGCCGAAGGCAAAACGGTTTCGCTTGAAGATTTGGAAAATATTCATCAAAACAAAACCGGCGCGATGATTTCAGTTTCCGCCCGAAGCGGGGCAATCATCGCTGAAGCAAGCCAAATACAGCTTGAAACAATTACAAATTACGCTTCAAAACTCGGACTTTTATTTCAGATTACCGACGATTTGCTGGATGTTACGCAAACGACCGAAATCTTGGGCAAAACCGCCGGCAAGGACGAACGTGCGGAAAAAGCGACTTATCCCTCGATTTTCGGCATTGAAGAAACACGAAACTTAGCGGAAAAAGTTCACGCCGAAGCAATCGGATTTTTGGAACAAATCGAAAAACCGACTGAAATTTTACGCGAAATTGCCGGTTTTATACTCAAGCGAAAGTCGTAAACTACATTCCCAAAACCTTTATAATTTCGCTGATTTCATCGAAATTCCGGCGGATTTGCCGGAATTTTTCGCGTCTGATTTTTCTTCGTTCAATAATAATTTGCCCGAATTTATTTAATCCGGGCGGTGAATTTCGGGCGGCTTTTTGTTTTCGACATTCCCGGTCAGCCAACTGACCATTTGGAACATTACAAATACCGAATCGCGTGAAAAAAAAGTTCAACCTCATTTTCAAAGCTAATTAAACTGTTATCTGTAAATAACTTAATAGATTTGCAAAGTATTCTAAAAGTAATGGCACACGCTTTGCTTTTCAGTTGGCGGAAGTAACGCGAAGGTGCCGAAGAGTAAATCGTCAGGCGTTGCCGGAAACTTTCGATGAGGAGAAATTATATGAATCGTTTTAAGAATTTAATGACAGTTTTTGCTTTTTCGCTTTTAGTTTTAGGATTGCCGACGCTCGCTTCGGCGCAATGGACTGACCGCGATAATGACACTTATAATCGCAACGGCAGAAATAATCGTAATTACGATAACGGCAATTTAAAATCAACCGTTGAGCGTTTGAAAAATCAGAGCCGTGATTTTGATCGTCAGCTTGAACGCGAATTAAAACGCAATCGTAACGACCGCTATAACAACAATCAGATTCTTCGTCTTTCGGAAGATTTCAAAGATGCCGCCGACAAACTGGAAGATAATTTCGGCAGCGGACGCAATTTGAATAATACTCAAGACGAAGCCGGACAGGTTTTACAACTTGGTTCGCAACTTGAAAATGCGCTTTACAGTTCGCGGTCGAACTACAATCTGCAAGGCAATTGGAATCAAATCCATCAGGATTTAAACACGATCGCCGATGCCTACGGCTACAACAACAACAACCGTAACAACCGCAACAATCGTAACCGCAACGGAAATTGGCGCGACAAAGTTCCCTTTCCACTTCCGTTCTAAATTTTACAGAAATTGAGTATGGCTTAAAAACCAGCCCTTCCAAAGCCAACTTAAAGCCGTACTCAACAAAAGCCCGAGCCTCAAAACTCGGGCTTTTTTATTTTGCGCGAAATATGATTTACGATTGATGAATGACCGGAACTCTTTATCTCGTCGCGACGCCAATCGGAAATCTTCAGGACATTACCTTTCGCGCTTTGGAAACGCTCAAAACGGTTGATTTGATCGCTTGCGAAGACACGCGCCACACAAAAAAATTACTCAATCATTATTCGATAAAAAATCACCTGATCAGCTATCACGAACACAACGAAAAGATGCGTGCCGAAGAATTGGCTGAACTTTTAAAACAAGGAAAATCTATCGCCGTTGTTTCCGACGCGGGAACGCCGGCGATTTGCGATCCGAGTTTTAGAATCGTCGAAAAAGCTAATGAAATCGGCGCAAACATTGTTTCGATTCCGGGCGCGGTCGCCTTTGTCAATGGTTTGATTGTTTCGGGACTTCCGACCGATTCGGTTTTTTTCGGCGGATTTTTGCCGTCGAAAAAAACCGAACGAATCAAGCGTTTGGAAGAAGTTAAAACGATTCCCGCGACGCTCGTTTTTTACGAAACGCCGCATCGTTTGGGCAAATCTTTAACTGATTGTCTGGAAGTTTTAGGAAATCGTCAGGCGGCAATCGCCCGCGAAATCACCAAATTTCACGAAGAAACAATTCGCGGAGATTTGCAAAATTTAACCGAAAGTTTTTCTCTCAAACAAACCAAAGGCGAGATTGTTTTGGTCATTGAACGATTTCAAATTTCGAATTTCAAATTTCAAATTTCAGATCATAAAACATTATCTGAAAGAATCGGCGAACTTGAAACAGAAGGTTTCGACAACAAAAATGCGCTCAAAAAAGCCGCGAAAGAATTCGGTCTGAGCAAATCCGAAGCGTATCGCCAGATCAAAGTAAAAAGGCAAAAGTAAAAAAGCAAAAGTTTAGAATTATTTTACCTTTTGCCTTTTACCTTTTTATCGGCGCGTCAATTCGGGCGGAAGTTGTTTGTCAATCTTCGGACGCTCCTTCAAATCGGA
>JBDTZT010000161.1:0-7164 GCA_040005005.1 Actinomycetota bacterium | reverse complement strand
ATGCCGCCCGAACTGGCTGACCGCTTTGTTGCAATGTGGGTCAATGACTTGACGCTCGATTACGGGACGCGAGGCAAGGAAGGCGTCAAAAGATTGCTTCAAGAGGGTTTTGATAAAGGAATTATCAAAAACCACGTCGAAGTTGATTTTGTCGAATAAGCTTTGAAATCGCGTTCTTAAATAAAAAGCAGTTTGAGAATTCTCAAACTGTTTTTTTTAGCTATTTGACAAATTATAAACTTCTAAAAACTCTTTACAGACAACGAAAAAATTCATTTCTTCTTCTTAGCACTGCGGTAATTTGAGGTTGCCGCTTTTTGAAAATCTTGAATCGGGTAAAATAAAATGTATCATGAAAGTCATCTGATTCAAGCAACAGAATTTCAACTGCCCTCGAATAACTTTTTAACTATGAACGATCTAAGAAATCGTTCTTTGAAAACAGACAGGAGATTTCAAATGAAAAAACTTTTTAACAAAAAATCTATCTTAAGCGGTTTCGGGGTTTTGGTTTTTATTTTTGCTTGCGGCGCATTCGCGCAAACTTTCGCGCAAAACCAACAATATGTCATTCAGCAGGCACAGCAAGCGGTTAGAGAAAAAATTATTAGCGATAAAGGCGGAAACATAAATTTTCCGTCATCTTCGCAATCGGAAACCTATTATATTTCCGGTTCGCAAACCGGTGTTCGCGGTTATGGAACGTGGACGCGAAATTATAATTCCAACGCCCAGGATTTTTCCTATGAAGCAAGAGTTGATAACCGCAAAGGCAAAGTTGACAAAATAAAATACAATTTTGTCAACGACAATGGAAATGGAAACGGTAACGGTAACGGCGGAAAAACTCCAAGCTGGGCAATCGGCACATTCTACGGCAGAAATCCGCAAACCGGCGGCAATATCACCTTAAACATCAATAATAACGGGTCGGTGGTGATAACGGCTGACGGCGGTTCGACCAGTTATGCCAGTATCAACGGCGACCGATTGACCAACAATGGTGTCGTAGCGCGAGTCACGCGAATCAACAACGGCATTCGCACAACCCGCACGGACAACGGCGAAGCAATTGATTACTACATTTCCGGCAACGGCAACGGCAATGGAAACGGTAATGGTAATGGCAATAGAGGCGGAAACGTGCCGAATTGGGCGATTGGAACCTTTTACGCGAGAAATCCGCAAACCGGCGGCAATATCGATTTAACCATCAGCCGCGACGGAACAGTGACGATAAATTCCGACGGTCAAATTTCCTACGCGACGATTTATAACGACCAGTTAGACAATAACGGCATCGTGGCGAGAGTTTCAAAACTCAGAAACGGCATTCGCACGACCCGCACGGATAACGGCGAAGCAATTGATTATTACGCCAACGGCAATAACAACGGAAACGGCAACGGTAATGGTAACGGTAATGGAAATGGTAACGGCAACGGCAATGGTAATGCCTATGTTCCGTATTGGGCGATTGGAACTTTTTACGCGAGAAATCCGCAAACCGGCGGCAATATCACTTTGAATATTAATACCAACGGTACGGTCGTGATCACTTCTGACGGCGGTTCAACAAGTTACGCGACCATCTACAAAGATCAATTAACAAACGACGGCGTGGTTTCTAAACTAACAAAAATCAACAACGGAATCCGCACCACCCGACTTGATAACGGCGAGCGAATTGATTACCGGCGGCAATAATCTTTCGCTTTTTTGTCACTGTAAATTTTGACCGACGACCGAAAGAGCGAATAAACCTTCCTTCTTTCGGTCAATTTTTCTTTAAAACCTGGTTCAGACTTAACATCTTGGCAATGATTTTTTGCATCTATTCGGTTAGAATTTCAAAAACATCAAGGATAAACGATGAAAAAATTACAATTTATTGCTTTGTTTTCAATCATTCTGCTTTTCCCGGCGGTCGGCGCGTTGGCTCAACAAACTTCCAACATCGTCAAAACCGAGATGAGCCAAGCCGAAATTGACCGCATCGTGAAAAAATTTACGCAGAACGAATTCAATTTTCGGCAGGCCTTAGGCGTTTATGCATTTAACCGCAATGCTAAACTTCAAACTGTCGGACTCGGCGGACAAATTACCGGAACCTATCAGCGCGATTCGTATTTGACGTTTAATGAAGACGGAACGCGGTTTGAAAAAATCCTTTATTTCCCGGTTCCGACTTTGACGGAAATCGTATTTACAGCCGCTGATTTAGAAAACCTCGGCGGCATTGACCCATTTGCCATCGAACCCAAAGTAGCCAATCAATACAATTTTACATTCGTCGGCAAAGAAAAAATTGACGAACTGGATTTGTATGTTTTCGATGTTGCGCCAAAAATTATTCCCGACTGGAAAAAAACAAAGGAGCGATTATTTTCGGGCCGGGTTTGGGTTGACGACCGCGATTTGATGATTGTCAAATCAAAAGGAAAAGCCGTTCCCGAAGGCAAAGAACGTTTTCCGATAGTCGAAACGTGGCGCGACAGCGTTGACGGAAAATATTGGTTTCCGGTATTTTCAACGTCCGATGACGAGTTGGTTTTTGACAACGGACAAGTCGTCCGAATGAGAGTTCGCGTTAAATATTCAAATTATCGGCTCGGCCGAAGCGAAGTGAAAATTCTTGACGATGAACAAGAAGTCAAGGAACAAACAAAGCCGACACCAACGCCGACTCCGACACCGAAAAAACCGTAATTGACGGAAAATGGAAAACGGAAAATGGAAAATTATTTTGAGGGATTTAATTATCCATTTTCCGTTTTCCATTTTTCATTGATTAAGTTCTTCCGCAATCGCTTCGCGTGTCTTTGTCAGTAATTCCATCAAATCGGTTTCGGCTTGGGCATCTTTCACTTCAATGGCGGGAAGTAAAACTATTTCCATTGTGCCCGGATTGACCACACCCGTTTTTTTGCCCATCAGATAATCGGTGTTTTTAATCGCGACCGGAATAATCGCCGCGCCGGTCTGCATGGCCAGATGAAACGCACCTTTCTTAAACGGCAACAGATCGCCCGGCATCGCGCGCGTTCCCTCGGCAAAGACGCCGAAGGAATAACCGCTGTCAACTATCTGGCGAACCTTATCCATTGTTTGCAGGGCGCGTTGCGGATTTGAACGGTCGATCGTCACAAAATTTATAAAACTGATTCCTTGCCCTAAAACCGGAACTTTCAAAACTTCTTTTTTGGCGATCAACCCGATTCTTTTTCCGGCGTAGGCGAAAAGCGCGGTCGTGTCAATGTATGAACGATGATTGGCGATAAAAATATATGATTTATCTTCTTCCAGATTCTCCTTGCCCGAAACTTTTACCTGAATGCCCGAGCCGCGAATCCAGAGTTTTGCGCCCCAAATGCATAACGGATAAAATCCCATCCGGCGATTGATAATTTGCAAAAATATCATGGCCGGCAAAGCAATAAAAAGAAGTAAAAATCCGGCAAAAGATAAACTCCACCAGTAACGCAGTTTGCCGATAAGTCTTGATTTGTTAGACTCTTTGACAGGAAACGTCATTTTTTTATTATCTCGAATCGCTTCAAGGGAAAGGTTTTGCATGCTTAATAGTCTAAAGTCCAAAGGCAAAAGTCCAAAGCCGGCTTTGTTAATTTCAAATTTCAATTGCTTTATTTTATCACTCCGCATCTTTGCGCGTTTGCGCTTTTGCCTTTTATTTCTGCTTTTTGTTGTTTCAATTTCCGCGCAGGTGCCGTCGCCGAAATCCGTTTTAGGTTTTCAGCCGACCGACGATAAAACCATCGCCGATTGGTCGCAGATCACGAATTATTTTCAAAAACTTGACGCGGCGAGCAATAAAGTTCTGGTCAGAGAAATAGGCCAATCAACGCTCGGCAAGCCGTTGATCGTCGCATTTATTTCTTCGCCCGAAAACATCAGAAATCTCGAAAAACTTCGCCAAATCAATGCCAAACTTGCCAATCCGAATTTGGTCAAAGACGCGGCGGAACTCGAAAATCTTCTTAAAAACGGCAAAACGATAGTTTCAATTTCGTGTTCGATTCACTCGACCGAAATTGTCGCCTCGCAGATGTCAATGAATCTCGCTTACGAACTGGCAACTGCGACGGACGCGGACACGAAAGAAATTCTCGACAACACGATTTTGCTGCTGATTCCCTCGCCGAATCCCGACGGCATTGAAACGGTCGCAAAATGGTATCGCCAAACGCTCGGCACAAAATCGGAAGGCACCGCACCGCCCGAACTTTATCACTTTTACGCCGGACACGACGACAACCGCGATTGGTTTATGCTCAATTTGCGCGAAACGCAAGCAATCACCAAACTCTTTTGGCAGGAATGGTTTCCCGAAATCGTTTACGACATTCACCAGCAAGGACAAACAGCTTCGCGCTTTATCATTCCGCCGTTTTTTGATCCGGTCAATCCGAATATTCCGCCCGTCATTTTGCGCGAAGTCGGACTCATCGGCTACAAAATGGCGGCTGATTTAGAAGCGAAAAACATCGCGGGCGTGGCGACCAATTCGACTTACGACACCTGGTGGCACGGCGGTTTTCGCAGTGCGCCCTATTATCACAATTCGATCGGGATTTTGTCGGAAGCCGCGAGCGCGAATCTGATGTCGCCAATCACCGTCACGGAAGAAGATTTGCGGAAAAATCGTCCGGTGCGCGGGCTTTCAAACCTGCTCGAAACGGCGACAAATTACCCGAACGTTTGGCGCGGCGGCACGTGGCGACCTTTTGATATTGCCAATATCGAAACGATCGCCTCCCGCGGATTGCTCGCAATGGCGGCGAAATTTCGTCCGCGCTATTTACGCAATTTTTACGATTTGGGCAAAGCCAATCTTGATAGAAAGACGGACGAACCAGAGGCGTTTGTCGTGACGGCGGGACAACCCGCCGCTGAAACCGTTTCGCGTTTTCTCGAAATTCTGATGTGGCAGGGAATCGAAGTTTATCAGATGACCAACGAAGGTTATTTCGCCATGGACAAGCAAAAACGCGACGATTTTCACGAAATGCCTTTGGGATCGTTTCTGATTTTAGTTAATCAGGCGCAGAAAAATAACATCTTGAGCCTTTTTGAAAAACAGGTTTATCCGCATCGCCTGACGGCAAACGGCGAAGCAGAAGTTCCCTACGATGTCGCCGGCTGGACTTTGCCTTTGCAGATGGGTGTTGAAACGGCTGCGGTTTGGAATGTGAAAGATTTATCAAAATTTCAAAACTCTTTGAAGCGCGTCGAAAATATCAATCAGGCGCGTGCGGTTTTGAATCTTGCGCCGAGCAAAGAACCTTTTGCCAAAATTCTGAATCCATTAAACACCAATCCGAAAATCGGACTTTATAAAGGTTTTACGGGTTCGATGGACGAAGGCTGGACCCGTTTTGTGCTCGACACTTTCCAAATTCCCTTTTCTTCGGTTTCGGATAAGGATTTCCGTGAAAACAATCTGAATTTCGACGCGATAATTTTGCCCGCCGACAACGAAAATACGATTGTCAAAGGCATAAGTGCTGAACGCTACAGTGAAGAATTTGCGGGCGGAGTGACCGAAAAAGGCGTTGAGAATTTGAAGAAATTCGTTGAAAATGGCGGAAAATTGATCTGTTTTGACGACAGCTGCGAACTCGTCATCCAGCGATTTAATTTGCCGCTGAAAAACGTCTTGAGCGGATTGAAACGAAGCGAATTTTATAATCCCGGCTCGGTCGTCAAACTCGAAGTTGATGCCAAAAATCCATTGGCGAAAGGTTTGCGCGAAGAAACCGCCGCGTATTTTACAAACAGTTCGGCGTATGAAATCACGGATGAATCGCGCATTAAATCCGTCGCCAGCTACGCCGCGAAAGATTCGCTTCTGTCGGGCTGGACTTTGGGTGAAAAATATATGAACGGCAAAACCGCGCTCGCCGAAGCCGATTACGGCAAAGGCAAAATCATTCTTTTCGCCTTTCGCCCGCAGCATCGCGGTCAATCGTGGGCGACGTTTCCGTTTATCTTTAACGCTTTGGAAAATCAATAAAATTTGAGTTCGTTAAAAAGTTCCAGTAAGATTGGTTCGACTCGATAAATCAATATTTTTTGGAGGAATTAAGATGAAACGATCTTTCTTTGCCCTTTTTCTAGGGTTGATGATGCTTTCGAATTTTGCTTTCGCGCAGCAGACGGAGACGAATCCGACGTGGAAAAACAAGCTTTATTCGCAGATGGGAGTTGACGAAAAAATTCGTTTTGTGGCCGTCAAATCCGATGAAGTTTTATCGCTTTTCGGGCGCACCAAAGGCGACCAGATCAATGCCGAAGGGCTTAAGATGATTAAAAACTATCTTGACGGATATGTGAGGCGGGGTTCTAAACCGAAATTCGACAGTTGTTCCTCAAAAGATTGGCTAAAAAGCGATTTGACTTCAATTTTAATGCGCGGCGGTAAAAATGCCGCGGCTCTTAATGAAGAATTTTCCGCCCAGAAATTGCCGCCCCAACTCGGAATTTATGTGGCAATGATCGAAAGCGAATTTTGTCCGTGTCTGCAATCATCAACCGGCGGATTGGGAATGTTTCAATGGTTGGTTAGCTCCGGCAAAGAGTATGGACTAAATATTCAAAAAGAGGCGACCAACGAAAATTCCGATGAAAGATGTCAGCCGAAACTGGCGGCACGCGCCACTTCGAAATATTTCAAAAAAATGATTGACACTATTTTTGGAAGTGATGCCGTCGGCTTTCCGTTGGCAATCGGGGCTTTCAACAGCGGCGAAGGAAACAAGAAAAGACATATTGCCGAGGTCACGGCGATTTCAAAAGCACCGCGCATCAGTTTTTGGGTTTTGATCGACACGCAGGAAGAATTGATTGAAAAACTCGACAAAGAAACCGCCGAAAAACCGGACGGCGATGATAAAAAAGATGATGAAACGTCAAAGATTCCGGGTTATTTGCGGCAATTTCAAGAGGAAAACATCAAATATGTGCCGAAGTTTTTTGCCGCCGCGATCATCGGCGAAAACCCGAAGACTTTCGGTATCAATATGTTGCCTCTGAGTCAAATAAAATAGAAATCAATTAAAAATAATTAAGCGCGGACAACAATTACACTTGAAATTCTTGTCCGCGCTTTTCGATAAGTGGTAAAATTTATCATTATGCTTTTAC
>JBDTZT010000160.1:0-7198 GCA_040005005.1 Actinomycetota bacterium | reverse complement strand
AAATCCAAACCGTCAAGGATTTCCTCGTTGAATTTTCCCTGCCTGGGCTGCAGCGGCGGACCGACTCGCGTGACGCCGTTGATCAAACCGGTACCTTCCGCGCCCGCCATAATCCGTAAGTTCGTGACGCCGTTCGCTTTCAAAAAATCGAGTTCCTTGCGAAGTCTTTCGATGCCGCGTCTTTTATCTTTTTCCAAACCTAAAAGCGTGCCGTACCAGTAATTGGTGCCGATGTAATAATAAGGTTTGTCGCCGATGAAAAATTGGTGATTTTTGACCTTGACAAACGGCGACTCCGCGAAAAGCGAACCCGCAAACAGCAAAACAAAGACGGCGAAAAGCGAAATCTTGTTGAAATTCATAAATTTTTTCTCTTTAATTTTTTCTCTTTTAACGGAATCCGGGGAAAGTAAAATTGTTAATTTTATTGTATAACCTCTCTGTTCATAAAAACAACGATTTAGAGCAAAAATCAGGTCAGAGTTTATTTGACCGCAACTTTATGAACGCTTTTTTTCGCCAGATCGGTAACGAAACCGGTGCCGTCTTTTAGTTCGACGGCGAAGGCTTGCGGATTATTCGGCGCGGCCGTTCCTTTGAAATTCATAATTCGCAGATCGTTGAAATTATTAACTTCAATGCCGTGCGTAAAAAACGGCATTCGCGGATTGGTCCATTGCAGCCGAAAATCGCTGATCGTCAAACCGTTCACGTATTGCGCCAGAAAACCGGGAATATCGCGGGCAAACAATTGATTTTTTTCGCCGAGAACGCCTCGCAGATCAATATTTCCGCCCGCCGTCTCGTTAAGTTTGCTGTCAACGAGTTCAAAATCTATATCATTGAAAGTAACGTCTTCGATGACGCTTTCGTCCGTCCCGTAAACGATCATTCCGGCTTCGCCCCGCGCGATGATGTGATTGAATTTAACGTGTCTGATCCGTCCGAGCGCGACCTTTTCATTGCCGCGGATCGCCGAAATGTGAACCGGTTCGCCATTGCCCCACCAATCACCCGTGCGGAGCTTCGTTTCGATGTATATATTGGAGAAAGTAATATTTTCAAGCGAGCCTTCATCACGCAGAAAAATGCCGATGCCGCGCGTCGAATTGGTAATATTGACGTTGCTGACCTGCACGTTTTTGACCGAATTCTGATCGAGAAACCCGATCCGAATGCCGCTTGACGAGGATTGCAGATTGCAGTTGCTAATGACGATATTGCCCGACGGGTGACGCAGGCGTTTGAAACCCGGAATTTCAAAATGATGATCGTAGCCGCCGACCACCAGCGAATCATCGCCGGTGCGAATATCGCAGTTATCAATCACGACATTGGTCGAACTCGTCAGATCAATTCCGTCCGCATTCGGCGCCAGCAGATTATTCCACAGACGAATGCCGCTGACGTGAATCGAATCGGAATCAGCAAAATGCAGACACCAGAAAGGCGCGTTGGTAATAAAAATATCCTTGACCGTTACGCGGCGACAATTGCTGAAAACAAACATCTGATAGGGACGGTCACGCGGGACGACCGGACCATCGCCAATGCCCGCTTCGACCCGCCGAAAATTTTCCTTCTGCCGGGTGTACTTAGTGCCGGCCGCGTCAATCTTTTTTGCCTTATCGAGTTCAAAAAAAACATCGCCGCTGCCGTCAATTTGTCCTTCGCCCGTAATGCTGATATTTTCCGCATTTTCGGCAAAAAACATTCCTTTGTGAATCGGAGCAAAAGGCTTTTCGGGCGTGTAAGGCTCGTAATCGTTCAGATTGGAGCTTCCGCGAATGACCGCGCCGCTCGTTAAATGCAGATTGACGTTGCTTTTCAAATAAACCGTTCCAATGATAAAGACGCCGGTTGGCACGAGAACTTCCCCGCCGCCGTTTCTGTTGCAATCGTCAATCGCTTTTTGCAACGCTTTGGTGTTCACGGTTTGACCGTCGCCGACGCCACCGTAAGTCATAATGTCGTAACCTTTGACTTGCGCAAAACACGCCTTACCGGCCAACAACAATAAGATGTTGAGAACCAGATAGTTAATTGATCGCGGTTTCATAAAAGTAGAGTTTATTCGCAAATCGTTAAATTTAGCAACAAAAATTAATTGAATTTGGCGACACGCGGATTCTTTTGTAAAGTTAAAGACAACCTTATGAATATCATTTCACTGGAAAATGTCAGCAAAAATTACGGTCTCAAACCGCTTTTCGAAAATGTCACGCTCGGTTTTGAAGATTCGGACAAGATCGGCATCATCGGTGCCAACGGTTCAGGCAAAACTACATTCTTGCGCGTGATCGCCGCCGCGGAAACGCCCGACACGGGAAGAATCGTTCGCGCGAGCGGTCAAACGCTGGCGTATTTGTCACAAAATCCGCCGATCAATGAAGAAGCGACGGTTCTCGAAACAATCTTCGCGGCGAGTTCGGGCGTCATGCAAACAATTGCCGATTACGAAACGGCTTGTCACGATCTGGCGCTTGAATACACGGACGAAAAGCTCGAAACGGTTTCCAAACTGCAACACGAACTGGAAATTTCGGGCGGTTGGGAAATCGAAACGAACGCCAAAACCGTCCTCACCAAACTCGGCATCAGCGACACTTCCCTACCGATGAAAACGCTTTCGGGCGGACAGCGCAAACGCGTCGCGCTCGCCCACGAATTGATTTTCAAACCCGACATTTTAATCCTGGACGAACCGACCAATCACTTGGACGCGGACACGATCGAATGGCTCGAAGATTATTTACGAAGATATACGGGCGCGTTGCTTTTGGTAACGCACGACCGTTATTTTCTCGACCGCGTGACGAACCGGATTTTTGAAATTGACCGCGGCGGAATCCAAACTTTCGCTGGCAATTACGCTTATTATCTTGAGAAAAAAGAAGAACAGGACGTGCTTCGCGCTGTCGAGGGGCACAAGCGCGAACAGCTCATCAAAAAAGAACTGGCATGGCTGCGGACCGGCGCCAAGGCGCGCACGCGAAAGTCAAAACACCGCATCAATGCCGCTTACGATTTAATGGCGCAGCCGAAGGAAAAAGCAAAAGCCGAAATTGACATCGCGATCGGTTCAAAGCGTTTGGGAACGAAAATTGTCGAAATAAACAACCTTTCAAAATCTTACGGCGAGCGGAAATTGATTGATGATTTTTCGTATCTTCTCAAGCGCGACGACCGCATCGGCATTATCGGCGAAAACGGTTCAGGCAAAACGACGCTGCTCGAAATCATTACCGACCGAATCAAAGCCGATTCCGGCGAGATCGAGATCGGGACGACCGTCGCCATCGGTTATTATGATCAGGAAAGCCGCGCACTCAATGAAGACCAGCGCGTTATTGACTACATCCGCGAAGTTGCCGAATATGTCACGACCGCTGACGGAAATCAGATTACGGCGGGACAAATGCTCGAAAAGTTTCTGTTCACACCAGCCGCGCAATACGCTTTTATTTCCAGACTTTCGGGCGGCGAACGACGCCGGCTTTATCTTTTGCGAATCTTAATGGCTTCGCCGAATGTTTTGCTGCTTGATGAACCGACAAACGATCTGGATATTCCGACGCTGATCGCGCTGGAAGAATATCTGGACGATTTCGCGGGCGCGTTGATCGTCGTCAGCCACGACCGGTATTTTCTCGACCGCACGATTGACAGTGTTTTTAAATTTGAAACGGGCGGGAAAATCCGCGAATTTGCGGGCGATTATTCGGCATATTTAGAAATCACCGAACAAGAAGCAGCGGAAAAGCGTTCGGAATCCACACTTCAACGGGCTTCCGCGCAAGTCGCGCAAACGCCGACCAAAACGGAAACATCAAAAGTGCAAAAACTTTCGTTCAAAGAAAGACGCGAATTTGAAACGCTCGAAATAAAGATCCCCGAAACCGAAAATCGTCTGGCGGAAATCGAAAAAGAATTGCATCAATTTGCGACCGATTCATCCAAAGTCAACGAACTTTTCACCGAACAGCAAAAATTAACCGCCCGGCTTGAAGCCGATACCGAAAAATGGATTGGCTTATCTGAAAAAGCTACCTAAAGTCTGCTAAATCTTCTGGCACTCATCTTGCAGAAACAAAAATCATTACAGTTTTGTGGAAGAAATTTTCTTTTTGGATTTGTTTGCGTTTTGAACTGATAAATTGCATAAATATAAGAAATTTCAAGGGTTAAATTTTAAGTTACGAACCGGAGAGGGAAAAAGATGAGAAAGGTTTTTGCGTTTTATGCAATTTTGGCGGTCGGAGTTTTTGTATTAAATGGATTCGTTACGCAAGCATCGAATCAAGACAGTTTTTGGAATGACGCGGCACAGGCCGGAATGGCGGAAGTGATGCTCGCCAATCTCGCTCTGCAGAAATCGCAGAATGAGGAAGTCAAACAATTGGCACAAAAAGTGGTTGACGATCACACGGCAGCCAATAATGAATTAAAGGATTTAGCGGCCAGTAAAAGCATGACCTTGCCGGCTGATGTTAATGCCAAACAAAAAGCCGTTTACGATAAATTAAACGCTTTGTCGGGCGACGCGTTTGATATGGAGTTTGTCAAAACAATGGTCAAAGACCACGAAAAAGCGGTCAGTTTATTTCAAAAGCAATCTACTGGCGGAAAAGACGCCGAAGTCAAAGCGTTTGCCGCAAAGACTTTGCCGACGCTGCAAGGTCATCTGGAAATGGCAAAGTCGCTCAGCGACAAGATGAAACCGATGAAAACTACAAAGAAAAATTCAAACAGCAATTCGGACAGCGACAAAAAGATGAATATGAATTCAAACAGTAATACTATGAATTCCAATCAAAACGGTAATGTAAACGGGATGTATTAATAGTTGGAGAGAAAACCGGACGGAGTTTTGTGATGATCTATCAAAATTTCTCGCGGGCTTCTTTTAATTTAAGGAAAAATCAAGGAAAAAATCATTATGAAAAAAAATATTACTTTGGGATTTTTGACGGCTTTTTTGGCATTTACTTTAATCGGCTGCGACAATAGTGCCGGGACGAATGGAAATCAAACATCAATGAATACTGCCAAAACAAATTCAACGATGAATAATTCAACAGTGGCGAATACGAACGTCGCGAATACCAGTACGGCCGTCGTGCAGGACAATTTCTGGACCACGGCGGCGCAGGGCGGAATGGCGGAAGTCGAACTCGGCAAGCTCGCACTGCAAAAATCACAGAACCCGGAAGTCAAAAAATTCGCGCAAATGATGATCACCGATCACACCAAGGCGAATGACGAATTAAAAGCATTGGCGGCAAAGAAAAATATCGTTCTGCCGACCGATATCGGCGGTCATAAATCAACCGTTGACGATTTAAGCAAATTGTCTGGTGCAGATTTTGATAAAAAGTATGTCGCCGCAATGGTTGACGATCATAAAGAAGACGTTGATTTCTTTACAGACAAATCAAACAATTCCGATGCCGATCTGAAGGCGTTTGCAACCAAAACATTGCCGACTCTGAAAAGTCATCTGGAAGCGATTAAAGCCATTCAAAGCAAGATGAAATAACAAGATTTATAATTGTTTAGGTCTTTGGTCTTTGGTTTTTAAAAGAATTAGGCGGTTGAAGGTGAATTTTTTACCATAACACTAATGAAAGCCAGTGGGTTTAATTTAAATAAAATCCAAAACCAAAATCCCAAGACCTATTCAGTTACCAAGATTTCAAGTTTAAGGTTTAGGAATTGACTGGTAACTTGAAACATAACAGAGCAGTCAAGAGTTTGTATTAACAATATTTAAGAATATCGGTTGATTTGCTGCCGCTTTATTTTGCGGTATTTTATCTTGGCTGAGAGCCGGACAGACGAACAAAGGGAGAAATAATTATGAAGTTAAAAAATATTTCGGAACAAACAATTGTGATTACGGGCGCGACTTCGGGTATCGGTTTGACGACGGCGCGAATGGCGGCGAAAGAGGGCGCAAGGCTTTTGCTGATTGCCAGAAACCATGATGCTTTGCGCGAATTGACAGATGAAATCAACGCGCACGGTGGACGCGCTATTTCATATGCGGCGGACGTCGCCGACGAAAACGCTTTGCGAGACGCGGCGAGTAAGGCACAAACCGAACTCGGCGGTTTCGACACTTGGATAAACAACGCGGGCGGCGCGATTTACGGAAAAATAGCGGATGTTTCAAACGAAGATTCGCGCCGACTTTTTGAAACGAATTTTTGGGGCGTTGTTTACGGTTCGCGCATCGCCGTCGAGTATTTGCGAGAGCGCGGCGGCGCTTTGATCAATCTCGGCAGTGAAGTTTCCGATACGGCGGTGCCGCTAATCGGAATGTACGCCGCATCAAAACACGCCGTCAAAGGTTTTACCGACGCTTTCCGAATGGAAATCGAAGCCGACAAACTGCCAATTTCGGTAACCTTGATCAAACCGACGGCGATTCACACGCCGTTTCCCGAACACGCGAAAAACTATCTGGATTTCGAGCCGCAATTGCCGCCGCCGGTTTACGCTCCGGAACTCGTTGCGGAAGCGATTCTATATTGTGCCCAAAATCCGACGCGCGATTTCTTTGTCGGTGAAATGGCGGCGGCGCATTCGGCAATGGCAACTTACGCGCCGCGGCTGACCGATAAATTTATGGAAATGACGGGCGAATCGCAGCAAAACTCGGGCCAACAGCCAAATCCAAACCGTCCCGACGGACTTTACGAAACGCATTCCGATTTGCGCGAACGCGGTGCGCAGGATCGTTATGTGGTAGAAGAAAGTCTCTATCAACGGGCGAAAATTCATCCTATTCTAACCGGCGCATTGGCGGTCGGCGCAGGTTTGGGAATCGCCGCCCTGGTCGGTTCGATAAAATCGAAAAGCAAAGGCGACGAAGATAAAAAGACAAGTGCCGGCAAATCCGAAATCCGTTCGTTTGACATCCGCAAAGAGATGGAAGTCGTTGGCTCTGACGGACACCACATCGGCACGGTTGACAGCGTGGAATACGGCGAAATCAAGCTGACGCGCAAGGATTCGGCCGACGGCAAACATCATCTGATTCCAACTGATTCGGTTGAATCAATTGATGGAAATACGGTTTTGTTGTCAAATACCGCCGAACAAACCCGCCAATCGTGGAAAACGATCGAAAACAAAACGCCGCCTAAAACGGTGAAATCCGATAATGATTGGCCACCAACGCAAACCGCTAATT
>JBDTZT010000159.1:0-7259 GCA_040005005.1 Actinomycetota bacterium | reverse complement strand
AACAAATCGGTGCGGGAAACTCGGAACAAAAACGCAGCGCACTTTTTGAAATCAGAAATCGGCAATCTGAAATTTCTTCACGAATTGCAATTCCGGCACTCAAAGATTCAGATGAAATCGTCCGCGCGACCGCTGCGTTTTCCGTAATTTATCTGCCGAAAGACGAAGCGTTCAACGCGCTTTCGCCGAATTTACAGGACAAATCCGAAATCGTCCGCCGCGAAATGGCTTACGCCTTGGGAAAAGTTCAAAATTCTTTAGCCATCAAACCGCTCATTTTCGCCTTTCAAAAAGATAAATCTACGGAAGTCAAAAATGCCTGCATCATTGCCCTCGGCGAAATCGGCGATGCTTCGGCGATTGAGGCTTTGACGCAAGTTTTACGGCAGAAACCAACTGCCGATAACGATTTTCTGCGTCGCAGCGCGGCGCGTTCCATCGGTCAAATCGCGCAGATCATTCAAATTCAAAAGTCCCAGGTCATTACGCCGCAAAACTTTCTGCCCGATAAATATAAAGAAATCAAACTGCCGAAATACCTTAAATTAACCGACGAATTCCCCATTTTCCGCGAGTCTGTCGGCGTTTTGATTCAAACTTTGCAAAATTCAAAAGAATCAGCGGACGTCAGGCGCGAAGCCGCGTTTGCGCTCGGCGCGATCGGCGACCAATCGGCAATTTCCGTTCTGCAGACAAATCTCATCAATCAGGATTATTATCTGGCGGAAATCTGCAAAGAAGCGTTGCGGAAAATTTCCGCCTGATGAAAACTATCCCAAATCGCTGATCGAAAGCGTCAGGTTATTCGGGTTGGTGGCAAATGCCAAAGCGATTTCTTTTCTGACCAAACCTTCCCGGATAAACTTTTCGAGCACACTGTCAAAAGTCTGCATTCCGTCGAGTTCGCCGTCATTCATCGCATCGGTGATCGAACGTCCTTCCTTTTCGCCTTTTTCGATATATTCGCGGGTCCGCGAAGTGGACACCAGAATTTCGATGGCGGCGATTCGGCCGCCGCCTTCCTTCGGCAGTAAACGCTGTGAAATGATCCGGCGAAACGATTGGGCGAGGCGCGTGCGGATTGCCGATTCCTCATTTTTCGGGAAAACGCCGATGATCCGGTCAATGGTTTTGGCGGCATCTATCGTGTGCAGGGTGGACAAAACAAGATGTCCGGTTTCGGCGGCTTCCATTGCCACTTCGATGGTTTCACGGTCGCGCATTTCGCCGACGAGAATAACTTTCGGTGCCTGGCGCAGCGCAGCGCGTAAGGCCAGCGCAAAATCAGGCGTGTCGGAATGCAGTTCGCGCTGGTGCACCGTGGCGAGTTTATGCTCGTGAATAAACTCGATCGGGTCTTCGATGGTCACAATGTGATATTTTTTGGTCGAGTTTATTAAATCAATAATTGCCGCCAGCGTCGTGGATTTTCCCGAACCCGTCGGACCTGTGACCAGCACCAGACCGTTTTTCAATCCGGCGGCACTCATCACGGCTTTCGGCAGATTCAAATCCTGCCAGTTGGGCGGCGTCGTCGGAATTATGCGCATCACGATGGCGTAGGTTCCGCGCTGGCGAAAGATATTCACACGGAAGCGGCAGAGTCCGGGAACACTGTAAGAAATATCAGTGGAGCCATTCTTTTCTAAAGTTTCCAGGCCCTGTTCGTTGCCGAGCAGCATCAGGTCAGCCATCGCTTTGATTTGCGACGGTGTAAGTTTTTCCAAACCGGGAATCGGGACGCCGTGTAAATCGCCGGTCAGCTCGACCTGCGGCGGACGACCGGGCGAAAATATCAGGTCGCTTATCTTTGAATCTACTCCGAGCATCCGGTGCAGGACGTTATGAAATGCCTGAATGTTCCGCGAAACCGGCGAACCGTTGTTTGCCGTTGGCGGAGCCGTTGGTATTGAAACGGCATTTAAGTGAGCATTGACAGGATTAATTACTGAATTGTTCATTGCATTTTTGGAGTTATTGCTGAAGAAATTAGGAATTTACCAAGAGGTAAGCATTGATCAGTGCGGTGATCAATAGTTTAACCATACTCTTTTTTCATCTAAATGACCAACATTGTTGGCAATGTTTATTAAATAAATATTTTGCCGTTATTTTTTCTGAAAACATTTTTGCCTTTAGTTAAAAATTTGCTTTAATAAGACTATGCAAGCAACAATTCCGAAAAAATCTGAAACCGATTTACGACAATATTTTACCGAAGTCCGCACCGACACGGAAGAACTTTGTGCGCCTTTGGAAATCGAAGATTACATTCCGCAACCGACGGTTGATGTTTCGCCGCCAAAGTGGAACATCGCGCACACGACCTGGTTTTTTGAAGAAATGATTTTGAAAAAGTATGCCGAAAACTACAAGGTTTTCGACCCGAATTTCGGCTTTCTTTTCAACAGCTATTACAACACGATCGGGACGCGCACCCGGCGCGATAATCGCGGCGATTTGTCGCGCCCGACGGTCAAAGAAGTTTTTGCATATCGAAAATATGTTGATGCGCAGATGGGCGAACTTTTATCGCAAGAATTGTCCGATGAGATAAAAGATTTGATCGTTTTGGGTTTGAATCACGAACAACAACATCAGGAACTTTTTCTCACCGATTTGAAATTTACATTGAGCCGCAATCCGCTTTTTCCGGTTTATCGGGAAAATTACGCGCTCGAAGAAATCTGCGAAATGCCGGGCAAAAATTTCGCCGATATTGCCGAAGGAATTTACGAAATCGGTTATCAGGGCGACGGATTTTGTTTTGACAACGAACTCGGACGGCACAAAGTTTTCCTGCACAATTTTTCGATCCGTAAATCTTTGGTAACAAACGCCGAGTATCTTGAATTTATCGAAGACGGCGGTTACGAAAATTTCAATCTCTGGCATTCTGAAGGTTGGGATTGGGTTAATCAAAACGCGGTAAATTCGCCGCTTTACTGGCACCAATCGGACGGCGAGTGGTTTAGTTTTACGCTTTCGGGTTTACGCAAAATCAATTTGGACGCACCCGTTTGTCATATTTCTTTTTACGAAGCGTCCGCCTTTGCCGAATGGAAGGAGGCGCGACTTCCGACCGAATTTGAATGGGAAACAGCGAGCGCAAAATTCGATTTCGGTTTGCGTTGGGAATGGACGCACTCGGCTTATTTGCCCTATCCGAATTTTACAAAAGCCGCAGGCGCAGTCGGCGAATATAATGGTAAATTTATGATAAATCAGATGGTTTTGCGCGGCGCATCGGTCGCCACGCCGGCCGATCACAGCCGCCAAACTTACCGAAACTTTTTTCATCCTAACTTGCGCTGGCAATTTAACGGAATTCGACTAGTAAAATAATTTCAAATTTATGAAAAGCGCCACTAAACAAAACACTTTCGCCGACGATATTCGCAATGGTTTGTCTGCGAAGCCGAAATCTCTTTCGTCGAAGTATTTTTATGACGACGAAGGTTCGCGCCTTTTTCAGGAAATAATGAAATTGCCCGAATATTATCTGACGCGGGCGGAGTTTGAGATTTTCCAGTCGCAAACTCCCGAAATTTTGGAGGCTTTTAACGCCGATTCTGCCGCGTTTGATTTAATTGAACTCGGCGCCGGCGACGGCACAAAAACTTCTCTGTTGGTTGAGTATTTTCTCGCGCAAAACGCCGACTTCAGCTATGTGCCGATTGATATTTCATCGGAGGCATTGAATTTTTTGACCGAAAAATTTACCGAAAAATTTCCGGATCTAAAAATACAAACCGAACAAGGCGATTATTTTCGCAGGCTGGAAACCTTCAAGGAAAAATCCGGCCGGAAAAAGATCATTCTTTTTCTCGGTTCAAACATCGGAAATTTCAGCGAGTCGCAGGCGTTGGATTTTTTCCGGCAGCTGCGCGAAGTAATGAATCCGCCGGATTTGATTTTTGTCGGCTTCGATTTGCATAAAAACCCGAAAACCATTCTTCGCGCCTACGACGACGCAAACGGTATTACTGCCAAATTTAATCTCAATTTGCTCAAACGCATTAACCGCGAACTCGGCGCAAATTTCAACATCGAAGAGTTTTCGCATTACGCCGCCTATCATCCGACTGAACGCGCCGCGCGCTCGTTTTTAATCAGCCAGAAAAAGCAGACCGTCACTATCGAATCCTTGAATCAAAGTTTCCAGTTTGAAAAATGGGAACCGATTTTTATGGAAGTTTCGCAGAAATATAATCTTGAAATGATTGCCGAACTCGCCGCTGGAAGCGGATTCGAGATTGTCAAAAACTTTTTTGACAGCAATAATTTTTATACGAATTCGCTCTGGAAACCGGTCTGAAATGAATTTTACAATTCTCAGTTTTGACCGCCTCGAATCAACCAACACGGAAGCCATCAGTCAAGCGCGGCGCGGCGCGGACGAAGGTTTGTGCATCGTGGCGCGGCAACAAACGGCGGGACGCGGACGCAAGGGGCGAACTTGGATTTCCGAACCGGACGCCGGACTTTTTTTCAGTGTGGTGCTGCGTCCGCGCCTTGAAATGCGATTTTTGACATTAATAACTTTGATGGCGGCGGTTGCCGTTCACGACACGCTTGAAACGCTTTATAAAATTGACTGCGACATCAAATGGGTCAACGACATTCACGTCTCCGGCAAAAAGATTTGCGGAATTTTGGCGGAAACCTGCGAAACGCCGCCGGGTTTGGCGGTGGTTGTCGGCATCGGCATTAACCTGAAATCTTCAAACTTTCCGCCCGAAATTGCGGAAACGGCAACCTCAATCGAAGCGGAAACAAACCAGATTCCAAGTTTAGAAATTCTATTACAAAAGTTGACCTTTTTTCTGTCGGAATTTGCCGCTATTTTAGACGGCGCAAGCGGCGCGGAAAAAATTCGCGGCGAATGGACGCGGCGTTCGTCTTACGCATTTGGAAAAAATGTTAGAGTTGTTGTAGAAAATGAAACGATTCACGGCACAACTTACGGCATCGAAGAAAACGGCGCACTGCGCCTACGGCTCGATTCGGGTGAAATTCGGATTGTTCACGCCGGCGATGTTGAAAAGCTAAGAACAATTTAGCGATCGAGTTCACAGAGGTTTGAAAGAAATTAAAACAGGTTGGGCAGGATTTACAAGATATTTTAATTTGTGTTATTCGCCACTGAAAAACTTAGTGTTCTTTGTGTATGAACTCTGCGGCAAAAATTATTTATGAAAAAAAGACTTTCGGAACTTCACCCGATTTTTTACCGGACGCGGATCAAACAAAAGCGTCTGTTTCGTCATCTCGCCGATTTGCCGAAAAGTTTCGCGTCCGAAATACAAACCGAAAATCTTCCCTTTAATTGTAAAAAACATCAGTCTCTGCTGCGGCGCAAACTCGGAAATTCCGCGCCCGAATTGCAGGAAAACAAAATTGCGAATCTGAAAATTGCGTGTCCGACGATTGACGGGATTTTGATCAAACCGAATCAAACTTTTTCGTTCTGGCGCAGGCTTGGCGAAGCGACCGCGGCAAAAGGTTATGTCGAAGGAATGCAGCTCTCGCGCGGCGAAGTCGTGCGCGGGGTCGGCGGCGGATTATGTCAGCTTGCCAATCTGCTTTACTGGATGACGCTGCACACGCCGCTTGAAATTACCGAGCGGCATCATCACAGTTTCGATCCTTTTCCCGACGAAAATCGTACCTTGCCGTTCGGCAGCGGCGCGGGCGTTTTCTACAATTACATTGATCTGCGCTTTTTTAATCCGACCGAATTTACGTTTCAAATAAAGCTCTGGCTGACGGAAAATCATCTGAAAGGCGCGATTCTATCAAAGGAGGAAATTCCGTTCAGCTATCACGTTTTTGAGAAAAATCATCGCTTCGTGCGGGAAAACGCGAGGAATTTCCGCGAGAACGAAATCTGGCGCGAGATCATTGAACGCCGCACGGGTAACAAAATTGACGAAGAACTTTTGGTTAAAAATTTCGCCGAAGTAAAATACGAATTGAATTTTGCGCCGCAAGAGTGTAATTTGTAGAAAGTCCTTTGATTGGACATTTGTATAAAAATATGAGTAACGAATTTGATTTTGACAGCGAAGATATTGGTTTTGAAGATTTTGACGGCGAATTTGATGAATTTGCCGAATTTGAAGAAGACGAGGTTTTAGTGCGAACCGCCGTTTTGTCGAAAAATAATATGATTGCGCTGTTGTGCGTCAAAACGGCGAACGAAGGCGGCGCGATTTGCCGCGTTGATCCGCGGGAAGCACAACCTTCCGTGCAAATTTACGATGACCCCGAAAAAGCCATCGAATGGTTTAACAAAAGCCTTCGCACAAGTCATCAAAACGGCTGGAAAATCGTTTATGACGGCTTGCCGCTGCAAGGATAAAGTTTCAACGAAAAACGGAAAATAGAAAATGGAAAATAGAATTCAATAAATTTTCCATTTTCCATTTTCCATTTTCTATTTTATGCTGCTTGCAATTGACATCGGCAATTCTTCTACCAAACTCGGCGTTTTTGATAACGAAACGCTTCTCAAACGCCTGATAATCCCGACTATCCGCAGTAAATCCGCCGATGAAATTTACGATTCCCTGCAAGATGAAATAAACGGACAATTTTCGGTGGTCGTCATTTCTTCGGTCGTTCCCGAATTAAACGATTCTTTCCGCGAATTCGGCAAGAAATATTTTAATCAAGCTCCGATTTTTGTCAATTACACCTTCGATTTCGGTTTCAAAATAAATTACAAACCGCCTGAAAGCGCCGGAGCCGATCGGCTGGTCGCGGCTTTTGCGGCGCGCGAAAAATACGGTAAACCTTGTATTATTTGTGATTTCGGAACGGCGACGACGATTGATGCCGTTAATCCACAAAACGAATATCTCGGCGGCATCATCGCCCCCGGAATCAATACTTTATCGGAAGCACTTTTTATTAAAACCTCAAAACTTCCGCGTGTTGAAATCAGAAAACCCGCCACAGTTATCGGAAATTCGACCGTCGGTTCGATTCAATCGGGTATATTCTACGGTTATATCGGTTTGACGGAAGGAATTATTAGCAGAATGATTGACGAACTCGGCGAAAACCCGAAAGTTATTGCGACCGGCGGATTTGCCAATCTAATCGCGGAAAATTGCGATTTAATCGAAATTGTTGATGAAAATCTGATACTTGAAGGTTTGCGCCTTATTTACGAAAAAACCAAGAAGTAGAGCGAATTTCACTTAAATAAAAATGATTCCGAAGAAGAAATGGGACGCGGACAAACGCGGATT
>JBDTZT010000158.1:0-7285 GCA_040005005.1 Actinomycetota bacterium | reverse complement strand
AATTTCGGCATGTTTGATTGTATTGACCTTGAGCGTAATGATATTGGCGCAGACGAAAGACGATGTGCGCCCCGTCGTTGACGATTCAAAAAAAACACCCGAAACCTCTCTGAATCCGAAACTGCCGACGCTTTATATTGTCGGCGATTCGACACTTAGAAGCGATGCTCCGTTGCGCGGTTGGGGACAGGAACTCGGGGAATTTTTTGATTCGAATAAAATCAACGTCATCAATCGCGCCATCGGCGGACGCAGCAGCCGCACTTTCCAGTATGAAGGGCGTTGGGACAAGGTTTTAGCTGACTTAAAGTCCGGCGATTTCGTGATTATACAGTTCGGGCATAACGATGTCGGCAAATACGACGACCCGGGCGCGAAAGACCGTCCGGCACTTCACAGTGAGGGCGATGAAACCGTTGAAGTGACGAGATTGGACGGCAAAAAAGAAATGGTTCACAGCTTCGGCTGGTATATGCGGAAATACGGCAATGATGTCAAGGCGAAAGGCGCGACCGCGATTTTTTGTTCGATGGTTCCGCATAAAGATTGGCTGGACGGCAAAATCATTCGCAAGGAAAGCGAAACTTTCGTAAAATGGACGGAAAATGCCGCCAAAGCAACCGGCGCCGCCTTTATCAATTTGAACGAGATCGTCGCCTTAGAATTCGAAAAGCTCGGCGCCGAAAAAGTCGAACTGCTTTTCGGCGATAAACGAACCCATTCGACGCCCGCCGGAGCCGTTTTAAACGCGCAAATGGTTATTGCCGGAATCAAGGCATTAAAGAAACCGAAACTCAGCAAATATCTCTCAGTAAAGAGCAAAACAATCAAAAAGCAGCCGCAATTCGTCAGTCCCGCAAAATAAGTTTTAATGGCAGGAGTCTTCGTTCGCTAAAAAGATCGTCATCTTCGACGGTCTTTTTTCGCATTCGTCTTTGATCGGCTGCTCTCAATTCTACCGCCGCACCCGTAAACGCCGGGATAACCAATTCCATCGACGTATTTAGGAACAATAAAAATCGGCGTTTCCGTTTGAACTTGCGGCAGATCGACCGGAATTTCAGTCCCATTTTTATAAATCGTATTAAAGAAAGAAACGCCTGATAAACCGAAAGCAAGGGTGAGCAAAAAAGCTCTGAACCGTGGAAAAAACCTTTTCATAAATTTAATGATTCCGGCGAGCTGAAATTTGTTGCTTAACGGTAAAATATTATTTATAGAATCCGGCAAAATATAACCGATCATCTTTTTCAATCGCACCGTTTTAGTGTAAAATTCGGAGCGAAGATTATGGCGAGAACGGCATCTTTTCAACCTGAAAAAAACTCGAAGTCTTTCGCTTCGAACGTTGATGTCGAGCGTCTGTGGAAGGAAAATACCGAATCCATCAAACGCTTTATCGAACGACAGGCGGATTACGAAAAACTGTGCGCCGAGGTCGCGTATATTCTGAATCGTGAATTAAATAAAGAAGAAGTCGAATTTTCGACGATCACATATCGCGCCAAAACCTTAAACAGCTTTCTCGAAAAGATTCAGCGCAAATCCTACCGCGATCCCGTTGCGGAAATTACCGATTTTGCAGGCGTCCGCGTCGTTTGTTTGTATAATGACGATTTGAAAAAACTCGAAAAAGTAATTTCCGAGCATTTTGAAATCGTCGAAAAGATTGACAAATTGACCGACCGCAAAGCAGATCAATTCGGTTACGGGGCGATTCATTTCATCGTTCGTTTGGGAAAAAATGCTTCGGGAGCGCGCTACGATGATTTGAAAAATCTGGTCTGCGAAATTCAAACGCGCACCGTTTTGCAAGATGCGTGGGCGATCATTGACCATCATCTCGTCTATAAAAACGAATCGAATATTCCGACCGTTTTAAGAAGCCGTTTGAATCTTTTAGCGGGAAATTTCCAGTCGGTTGACGAAAAGTTCAGCGACATCCGCGCCGAACGCGAGGAATATTTAAGAGCGGTCGAAGACTCGAAGATAAATTCCGAACAGTTTCTCGAAAACGAGCTTAATCTCGACAGCTTTGTGCGCTACGCGCATTGGAAATTCCCCGAACTGCCGACCGGAACGCAGATTTTAGACGTGCCTTTTTACTTAAATCCGCTGATGGAAATGAATCTGCACACACTCGGCGAACTCAACGAGATCGTCAATCTCGGTGCGGCGGCGTACGATTTTTATCTTGCTGAGAACGGCAGAGATTTCCTGAACTGCTACGCGATCACGAGCGTCGCGCTCGCTGCATTGCTGGTCAAAAAGGAATTTGTCCCCGAACATCTCAAAAGCGTCTTCCCGAAATTCGCCGAATTTATCGAACAGCATCATTTTACCGAACAGCAGAATTAAAAACACCAGCAAATACTAAATAACTCGTTTCTTTGCGGCTTTGCGGCTTTGCGGGAGAGAAATTTCCCGCAAAGCCGCAAAGGTTTAGGTCAAATTCTTCTCTATCATTTATTTCTCAAGCGTGTAAACAACCTCGTAGAGTGCGGGATGCGCCGTTGCCAAAGTTTTATTACGTTCGAGAAAACCACCCGCGATCAGCTTTTGCATGACCGTTTCCCATGCCGCGTAACTTTCGCACTGCGCGTAATTGACGACCTGTTTGCCATCGAGACTGACGTGAATATTGGCGGAAATCCAGCCCTCGACATCGCGCACCGAGTTTGCCGCTTCGATCAACAGCGCAATTAACGGCTCTTTGTTTTCTGCGCCGACGGTAAAGACCTTGATTTGGGTAATGATCCCAATATTAGCTTCAATTTTTGACATAATAATCTCCTGATTTTGATTTATTGAAGATTTGCGCGGGCGTTGCGCCTGAAGCAATAAAGAATATGTTTCAAAAGACAAAACCCGCACAAGCCTCCGGACGCATTAAGCGTCGATTGCTTGTCGCGGGTTCTCACAATGATTGCGGATACAGGACTTTCTTTTTTCAAGAAAGAATCGGATTTACCTGACCGATGACGTCCTTTTTCGACATCTTCAATTGTATTTAGTGAAAGTTTATTCGTCAAATCGTGTTGACGAGTGCGGCTTTCGCGTTGATCTCGATAACTTTCGTGCCGAGTCGGGCGTGTTTTGCCGTCAATCGAATTGTTCCGGCTTTTTCGGTTGATTTTATCCAGATCGCACCGACGCCGCCGACCAGGGCAAACGGATTATCGCCGATGATCTCGCCGTTTTCGATTGAAAACACAATCGCGGCGTGGGCGAAGGGCTGAACATTACCGAATTCGTCCGTCACGCGGAAAACGACGCGCGTTGCATCGATACCGTCGGCAATTAATTCCGAATCGTCAGCCGCGAGCGTAAATTGTTTTTCGACGCCTTGCGCCGACATTTTCTTTTCAATAACTTTCTTGCCGCCGAGATAGCCTTCGATTCGCAAATCTTCCCAACCTTTGCTAATGCCGTCGTGCAGATTTGTTGAAAAAGGCGCGTATTTCAAACTCGGATAAGTCTTGCGGTCAGGTTCGACTTCCGCCACCATTCGCTCGCCGATATAAAATCTCAGCTTTTCGCAGTTCGAACAAACCAGGGCATTCGTAAAAGTTTCGTTTTCATCGCCGCGCGCCCAATCAAAAGCCGGTTCGAGGACGATTTCTTCGCTTGGATCACATTGCGACTTATAAAATCCGGCGGCCGGCTTTGGAATCCGAAAAATATCTGAAACGCCGTGATAACAAATCCTATCGCCCGAACCAAAATAACCGTGCGTGTTGTAATCGAAAGCGCACCAGCCAAGTCCGCCCGCGTATTTCGCGTCGGAAGCAAGCTGGTCGTGAACACGGGCGTGACGATGCGTGTGTTCGCGGACGCGTTCGACATTATCGGCGCGTTTGGTCGGATACATATGCCCGTTAAATTCAGTGTTCAGATAAAGCGGATGATTCGGCGGACGAAGCGGAAAGCCGAAATCATTCATCGTATAAACATCTTCCAAAAATTCGGAATCATAACGGTAACGAATGCCGCCCGTCTGGCGCGTATCGTCAAGCTCGTGCGCGAGCTTGTTCGTGCGCGTGTAAAAATCGTGGTCGTCGCCCGATTCATTGACGCGCACGCCCCACAAGATAATCGAAGGATGATTCCAATCGCGCCGGATCATCGTTTCAACGTATTGCACCGACAAATCTTTCCACGCCTGATCGCCGATATGCTGCCAGCCCGGAATTTCTTCGAGCACAAGCAAACCGTATTCGTCGCAGGCATCGAGAAAATGCGGCGATTGCGGATAATGCGAAGTCCTAACAATGTTGCATTTCAATTCTTTTCGCAAAATCCACGCATCACGCCGCTGAACTCTCGCGGGCATCGCTTGCCCGGCAAAAGGAAATGTCTGATGGCGATTTAGTCCGCGCAGTTTTAAATGTTTGCCGTTCAAAAAGAAACCTTCGGGCGTAAACTTCGCCTCACGAAAACCGATGCGCGTTTCGTAATGGTCAATGATTTTACCGACTTCCGAAAATGTTACCCGCACGTTGTAAAGTTTTGGCTTATTGATATCCCAAAGCTCAATCTCACCGAGATTTTCGAGCGATATGATAGGTCTTGATGCTGTGACATTAGATAGAAGAAAGGCAACTTTTTGATTTTGTTTAGCGAGGACTTTCTCACCATCAAGCAATTCGACCGCAATTTCATACTCACGTCCGTTGTAAATAAAATCCGAAAGAAAAACTTGAACATTGACGCTTCGATTGTTCTGCAAAACGTTGACGGGCTTTGCAAACACATTTTCTATAAAATTATAGCTGACAACGCGCAAAGAAACGTCGCGGTAAATGCCGCCGAACGTCAAATAATCAACGATTCCGCCAAACGGCGGAATGTCGGCGCGTTCGGTCGAATCAACTTCGACGGCAAGCACATTGTCGCCGTTCCAATTGATATTTTTCGTCAGTTCAAACGAAAAAGGCGTGTAGCCGCCGCGATATTCGCCCAAGTTTTGACCATTTAAATAAACCTTCGCCGCCGTCATCACGCCGCCGAAATCAACGAAAATGCGTTTGCCTTTTAATTCTGCCGGTAATTTAAAGTGTCGGCGATAAACCGAAACGAACATATATTCCTTTTCGTCGAAACCCGAAACGGGCAGCCGTTTGTTCGTATGCGGAATTGTCACGCGCTCGAACGCTTTATCGTTAAAGCTTGTCTGCAACGCTTCGGGCGAAGATTTTTCACTGTAAAGCCAACGATTGTTGAGCGGAATAATTCTTCGCTCGGAAATGCTTGAAGGCAAAACTATATTCTCTGTCGCGGCTTTTGTTTTCGTTGCTGAATTTGCCAGCAACGAAAGGCTCGCCGCGCCGATTGCACTCGTTTTCAGGAAATTTCGCCGGTTTAATTTGGAATCTTTCATATAAAATTTAAAGACTGGAGCGCGGATGGCTCGTCCGCCAGCGTTTGAAAAACGCTAACAACTTTTTCATACATTCGGCGTTGTTGATAGACGAAGTTTGTTAGATTGTTCGCGCAATCCGTGCGGACGCTTTCGTCCGCGCTCCAGTCAAAAACTATTTGGTTTTTGCTTTCGCAAAGCCGTGCAGCCCAAGCCAATCGGCGCATCTGTCCGCCCAGGTCGCTAAGATCGGATTTGTCGGCGCGAGTCCGAAACCGTGCGGACCTTGTTCGTAAAGATGAAGTTCAAACGGCACTCCGACCTTTCTGAGGGCCGCCAGAAACAACAAACTGTTTTCAACCGGAACCGTCGCGTCCGTCATCGTATGCACGAGAAAAGTCGGCGGCGTTTCTTTTGTTACTTGAAGCTCGTTGGAATAAAGTTTGACGAGTTCCGCGCCCGGATTTTCGCCCAGAAGATTAAGTTTCGAGCCTTGATGCGTAAATTCGCCCATCGTGATCACAGGATAAATCAGAATCATTAAATCGGGGCGCGAACTAACCCGTTCGATTTCATCTTTCGCATCGGCTTGGCCCGCATCAAAATGCGTTCCGAGCGTCGAAGCAAGATGACCGCCCGCCGAAAATCCTAAAATGCCGATGCGTTTTGCGTCCAGATTCCATTCTTTCGCCCGCGCCCGAACCGTCCGCAAGGCGCGCGCCGCGTCGAGCAATTGATTCGGCTGGTGATAACGCATTCCCAAACGGTATTTTAAAACAAACGCCGAAATCCCGAGTGAATTAAGCCATTTGGCAACGTCGCTGCCTTCCTTAATATCGGATAAATGCGAATAACCGCCGCCCGGACAAATAACAATTGCGGCACCCGTCGCTGTTTCTTTCGGCGCAAGAAATGGTGTGATCGTCGGAATGTCGAGCGGTTCTTTCCCGACCGCGTTCGGCGCGCCGTTTTCCCAGAGAACAATCGGCGCAGTTTGGGCGTTTGTTTCGATCATCAACGCCAAAAACATCAAAACCAAAATCAAATATTTCATAAATTTATTTTGCAATCGTTTTAGCCTGTCTTTGACGCAAAAGCTGGTCGGCGATCACGCCGATCAAAATCACCGCGCCCATCACGGCGAAATTAAGCGACGATGGGATTCCAAGCAGATTGACGAGATTTTGCAAAACCTGTAGAAGTGCCGTGCCGATTAAAATTCCGATGATCGAACCTTCACCGCCGCGCAAGCTGCAACCGCCCAAAACTGCCGCCGCGATGCCGTAAAGCTCATAAAAATTTCCGTGCGATGACGGCGAAATCGAATTCGTATAGAAAGCAAGTAAAATTCCGGCAATTCCGGCAAGCAATCCGCACAAAATATACGCGCTGGCGATGATCAAATCCGAATTGATGCCCGAATACCGCGCCGCCGTTTCGTTGCGTCCGACGGCAAAAAGATAACGTCCGTAAACCGAGCGATGCAGGACGACCCACATTATCAAACTGATAAAAATCAGAATAATAAATGGTGTCGGAATACCGAAAACGCTTCCCGTCGCCATACTTTGCAAGGTTTCAAAACCCGTCGCCGCGCCGAAACCTTTCGTTTCATCACTCGCCACAAACCGCGCCAGACCGCGATAAAAAAGCAGTCCGCAAAGCGTCACAATAAACGGCTGAATCTTGACTTTCGTGATTAAAAAACCATTAATTGCGCCCAAAAATGTCGTTACGGCGACCACCGCCAAAACGGCAATCGCCGCCGGCAGATGCCATTGAACGAGAAAAATCGAAAGCAAAACGCCGAGCAGAGCAAAGACCGAACCGACCGATAAATCAATGCCGCCCGTGATAATTACAAGCCCTAAACCGATGCTGAAAATGCCGTAAATCCCAATTAGCCGCGCTAAATTTTGCAAGTTG
>JBDTZT010000157.1:0-7300 GCA_040005005.1 Actinomycetota bacterium | reverse complement strand
CGGCGCAATCTTCGATTTCGGGAAGTCTCGGTTTGGGGCGCGGCGGTTCGGGCATTGGTTATTACATTGCCGGTCCCGATATGGACAAACTCAATCAATACGCCAATCAACTGGTTGAAAAAATGCGGCAAGACCAGACTTTCCGCGATCCCGATAGTTCGATTGATGCCGGAACGCCCGAAATTCAAGTAACGATTGACCGTGATAAAGCCGCTGATTTAGGCGTCAAAGCGGGTGATGTCGCGACCGCTTTGAACACTTTCGCCGCCGGTCAGCGCGTGACGACTTTCAGCCAGAACAACAAACAATACGACGTTGTTTTACAAGCCGATGAATCGTATCGGCACGACCGCAATAATTTACAGTATTTTACGGTTGCCTCAGCCAACGGCGGGACAGTCGGTTTAGAAAAACTCGTCAAACTCGAAGACGGTTTGAGCCCGGCCTCAATCAGCCGTCTGAATCGGCAGCGACAAGTGACGATTTCGGCAAGTCTGCCGCCCAATGCTTCCGAATCGGACGCGGCGGCAAAGCTCGAAACTTTGGTCAAACAACTGAATTTACCGGCGGAATATACGGCCGGCGTGACGGGACAATCAAAAGAATTGCAGCGCGCTTATAAATCGTTTTTGTATGCGTTTTTGCTGTCTTTCGTCTTTATGTATCTTATCTTAGCGGCGCAGTTTGAATCGTTTATTCATCCGATTACGATTCTTTTGACATTGCCGCTTTCGATTCCGTTCGCGCTGATTTCGACGGCGATTGCCGGACAAACTTTGAATATTTTTTCCGCGCTCGGGATTTTGCTTCTTTTTGGTATCGTCAAGAAAAACGCGATTTTGCAGATTGACCATACGAATACTTTAAGAGCAAAAGGAATGAATCGTTACGACGCGATCATTCAGGCAAACCGCGACCGTTTGCGTCCGATTTTGATGACGACACTCGCGCTTGTCGCCGGAATGGTTCCGCTGATTTTGGGAAGCGGCGCGGGCGCGGCGACCAATCGTTCAATCGGAATTTTGGTCGTTGGCGGTCAATCAATGTGTCTGCTTTTGACGCTTCTGGCAGTTCCTGTTTTCTATTCGCTCTTTGACGACGCGCAGGAATCGCATATTTTCGGGCAAGTCAGCCGGAGATTTGCGGGAATCGGCAAATGGTTTCGTCCGGCGCGTGAAAAACTTGCCGATGCCGCCTCGCTTTATACACGCCGCAAAGATATTGAGGAAAAAGAAACGCCGGACGCAATTAAAGACGGTTTTGTCGAACCGCGAACGACCGAATAAAAGAAATTATTAAATAAATTTCATAACGCAGGTTTTATAGATATGAAGAAATTGATTTTTAGTATTGGATTGATACTTTGCGCGGCTGTTTTTACCTGGGCGCAAAATCCGACCACGACACCGAATCCGGCGGCAACGCCCGGCACTGTCACGACGCCTAACCAACAACAGCAGCAGCAAAACCAGCAGCAACAAAATCCGCAAACGCAACAGCAGCAGCAGAATAATACGCAACAGCAACAGCCGACTACATCAAACCCAAATAGTCCGACGCAAACTGTTCCGTCGCAAACTCAGCAGCAACCGACACAGACCAATCCGACGCAGACAAACCCGACGCAAACGAATCCGACTTTGCCGAATACTACGCCTTCGCAATCAATCGGAAACTCGACGGGCATTGCACCGACAGTTTTGCCCGACGAACCGCCGCCCATTGCGCCGAATTTTGAAGCGCCGGTTCGTCCGCTTCCGTCAGCCGACCGCATCGGCGTTGACGTTGCAAATCAATTACCGATTTCTTTGCAGGACGCGATCACACTGGCTTTGCAGAATAACAACGACATTGATTCGTCGAAAATCAGCGTCCAGATTGCCGAATTCAATCTGCGTGCGGCGCAGGGCGTTTACGACCCGAACCTGGTTTCGGAGAATTTTTACGAAAGACGTACCACGCCGACGGCTTCGACCATCGGCGGTGCGACGAACGGTTCGGTGACGCAGAGAAGTTTGACGGGCGGTTTCGGCGTAAACGGTTTTTCGCCGTATCAGGGCGGCTCATACAGTCTCGATTTTTCATCGTCGCGCACTGATACCACTAACCAAAATGCAACGCTCAATCCGCAGTATCCGTCCGTTCTGACGCTGACCTATACGCAGCCGCTGTTTCGCGGACGGCGAATTGACAATAACCGGCGTACGATTGAAATTGCTAAAAAGAATCTGAGTCTGACAGATGCCCAGTTTCGTCAAAAAGCCATCGAAGTCATCGCGCAGGTCGAGCAGGCCTATTGGGATTTGGCTTTTGCCCTGCGAAATTTGCAGGTGCAGATTGATGCCGTCAAACAAGCACGTTTACAGCTTGAAAGCAATCAGCGGCTGGTCGCCAAGGGCGTTCTCGCGCCGATTGACATAATCGCCGCGAATTCGCAGATCACGACCTTTGAGCAAAGCGTTTATACCGCGCAGGAACAGATTACGCAAACCGAAAACACATTGAAAACCTTAATGCTCCCTGATCGCACGAACGAAATCTGGACGCGTGCGCTCGTACCTGTTTCGCCGATTGAACTTAATGTCCCGAAAGTTGCGCTTGAAGAAGCAGTCAGCGCGGCTTTGGTTAATCGGCAGGAAATCGCGCAATTAAAGACGAGTGCCGAGATCAACAAAATCAACGAAAAATATTACCGCGACCAGACCAAACCGCAGGTTGACCTGGTTGGAACCTACACCGGCAATGGTTTAGCGGGTGCGGCAACTCCGCCGCGAGCCGCCACAACGTCTGCCCTGACGACGCGTGTCAATGAGCTTTCCACGCTTGCCGGACTTCCGATTCTTCCCGTCACAACGACGACCATAACTGTTCCGCCAAATCTCGTCGGCGGCTACTTTAAGTCTTTAACTAATTTAATTACGGCGGATTATCCGACCTATAACATCGGCGTGCGGATTTCGTTGCCGTTCGGCAATACAACGGCGAAAGCGAATTTGGGCCGAACGCTGGCCGAAGGAAGTCAGATTCAAAATCAGAAGGCGCAACAGGAACAACTGATCGAAGCCGACGTTCGCAATTCGCTCCAATCGCTTCGTTCGGCGGAAGCGCGACTACAAGCCGCTGCTGCAACCCGTTCATCGGCCGAACAGCTTTATGAAAGCGAACAGCGTCAATTCCGCGCCGGAACATCAACCGTTTTTCTCGTTTTTCAACGCCAAACCACGCTGATTTCGGCGCGGGCGGGCGAACTGCAAGCGCAAACCGATTTGAATAAAGCGATTTCAACTTTTCAACGCGTCACCGGCGCGACGCTTTCCGCCAACAGCGTCGAGATTACCGATAACATCAACGTGCCGCGCTTTAATTTCCGCCGTCCGTTTGAACTCGGTTCAAGAATCTTTACGGCGAAAAAAAATTAGGATTGATTTATTCGATAATTTTGAGGCTTTTCAGAATATTGCGCGTGATTTCTTTGCGCTTTGCCGCGTCTTCGTCTTTTTTGATGTCAATTTCCGTCGCAAAGAAATAAACACCCGTGCTGCGCTCGACGTAACCGATCCACCAGCCGATTTGCGGCGAATACGCGCTTGACCAGCCGGTTTTGGCGCGAAGTGTGTAGTTGTCGGTCTTTTCTTCGATTAAAATGTCTTTAACGGTCGAAATTACCTGCGGCGAGAACGGCAGACGGTTTTGATAAAACTTGACGAGAAACTCAAGCTGCTCACGCGGCGTCACGCGTAAATCGCCTTTGTTCCAATAATCAATACCGAAGCCGTTCGTATTACGGTTGCCGTACCCGACCGCGTCGTAATATTTCTGCATTTTCTCTTGCCCGAGCCGCTTTGAAACTTCGACGTAAAACCATACGGCAGAAACCTTTAACGCCGAACGCAGATTCTGATCTTGATTCCATGCCTCGACGCTCCGTTTCACGCCGTCCCATTTTAAGGTTTCGTTTTCGTCCGCGACCGCGCCGGAATCGAGAAAAATCAGCGAATGAATAATTTTCGAGGTTGAAGCCGGCGCGAATTGTTCGTCCAAACGCTTGCGGTCGTAAATCGTATATTTGTTTTGCTTCAAATTATAGATGTAAATGCCGCCCGAAACGCCTGCCTCATCAAAAAACTTTTTCAATTTCTTTTTTTCTTCCGTTTTCGGCTTTTTCGGCTTTTTGTCGAGCTTTCCGGCTTCCGAAAAAGGAATATCGTAAATCGCGTAATTTTGCCAGTCTTTGTAATCGAAATGCCACCATTCATTCGCGTTGACCGTAAAACCTTCCGTCTCCATCAATTTCCGAAGCAACTCCCGATTGCGGGTTTCTTCTTCGGTTCCGCCTTTGTAATCGGGCGCAGCGCGTTCGGAAAATTCGTCAAAATCCGATGGCATCGGCACGAGTTTTCCCGTCTTTAAATCGTAAATACTCAAATCAACCGCGCATCCGCGATTGTGACGCGAACCTGTTTTCGGATTCGCGACAAATTTTCGCTTGTCGGCAGGCGTCACTTCCCAAAATAGTTTGGTGACCGACCACGGACGATAACCGTCGAAAATGACAATTCCCAAGCTTTGCTTTTTCAGCAAATTGTGAACTCTTAAAAGGGCTTCGGCGGCGGGACGCTGCAGAAAAGCCCGCGCTTCGGTGTAAACCGCTTTGCCGACAAAATTATCGGTGCGGGCGTAGCGTATATCGAGTTTGATGGTTTTATCGAGTTTGACGAGTTCGAGCAAATCAGCCTCACGTTTATTTTGTTCTTGCGGCGGTTTGTTTTGAGCAAATGCGGTTGCTGTAAAAAGAATAAAACAAAAAATAAATGCCGTAAATCCGAAGTTATGTTTTTTCATATTCGTCCGATATACCGAGAAAGAGTTGAAAAGTTTTTCCAAACATTCTATCTTATAAATATTTATGAACGAAACGCCTAAAAAAAGAAAATGCCCCGCCGTCGGATGGGTGAAACGATTCGGCGTGGCAGGTCTTCTCTTTTTTTTGATTAAAGGTTTACTCTGGCTGATTGTTCCCGCGCTCGTTGCTTATTTCGCGGTCAACTAATTATTGATTCGGTTTGGGTTCGTCTTTAACTTCCTCTTCGTCGCCGTCCAACACCTTAACTTCCGAACCGTATTTCTGATATTCTTTGAAATGAATCATATTTTTCGATTCAAAAATCTGCTTGCTTTCACGAAAAGTCAGGCGCACATCCGAAAGCGACGGAAGCAAATATTTTTCCTTGTCAATCATTACCCAATCGTAATCAATCACCCGCTTTGCCGAGCGAATCGGAAAACTTTCGGGAATCTCGGTCGCTTCGCTTTCAATCTTCAAAACGCGAAAGTTCTCGCGGTCAATCCAAATTTTGCCCTTCATTCCCGTAATCGTCGAATCATCAAAAGAACCGGCCGAGATAAGAGTTTGCTGCGCTTTTTCACGTTCTATCGAATAGTAAAAAACAACGGTGCGTCTTTCTTTGATTAAATCCGTGTCGGCAATTTCAAATTTGGTATCACTTTCCGGCTTAAAGATTTTTGCCAGAACTGTCACAAATTCACCGGTCGAGCTTGTTCCGCCGGTTTCTTCGTAAGAATTTTTACTCTGCGGATTATTTTGCAAAACGCCGTTGACGGATAAAACTTTGTATTCTTCCTTACCGCTGGCACGATAGCTGACGGCCACGACAAGCCGATCGAGATTGCGGAAATTATTTGTTCCGGCATACGCAGCGGAACGCTGAATTTGCTGCTTGACGACAAAATCAGGCATTTCTTCGACCGCCGCCAGATTTGCTTCCCGCGCTTTGATTAAAATTTCGGTAATGTCTTTTTGGCTTGGAAGTTTTGCTGTTTCGGGATTTGCACGCCGCCGCGCCGCTTCTTCTAACGTACGTTTCAATTCCGCGTTACTGCGGCTTTTGGAAATCGTCAAACTACGCAAACCGTCCGTCAATTCAAAACCGATCCCGCGTGTGCGAATGGTTTCAATCAATTCGTCCGCTTTGCCCGGAGTTTTTTGCAAATCGTATAGCATTTTGACGTATTCGGATTGCGTCAGAGGTTTTTGCTGAACAGAAGTTTCCTGCGCAAAGACAAAACCCGATAATATTAGAAGTAAAATAACGGAAAGAAATCTTTTCATTTGCTTTATACAGATGCTTTGAACTCGGCTCAAGTTTGCTTTATCAAAAATCAAAAGCGGAGAAATTTTCGCAAAAATCTCTCCGCCTCTCCAGTTAAAATAAAGCCGAATGTATTAATTAACCCATTCTTCTTCGTAATTAAGCTGCCAGTGCCGGGTCACCCAATTCTGGGCGGCAATCAGGACGATTTGTTTCCATTTCTTCAAATTATCCGAAATGGAAAGCGCGGCTAACGGCTGGCTCGGATCACGTTCAACACGAATGACATGCGTCGGAACTTCGATGATTGCCTCATCATTTTCAAAAATCCGCAATTGAACTTCGCTCCCAACCGGCGGCAGAATTTCGAGATTCACTAAAGTGCTGGTTTCACCGACATTTTCGGTGACCCCGTTAACGTGAATCGTTTCTCCGCTAACCGAATCTACCCAACTTGCCTGCACCGACAAATTCGCCATAATCCGTTGATTAAACGGCGATTTATTTGCTGATGTTGTATGTTCTAAATATGACATAATTTGATTTCCCCCTTTTTCGTTTCTATAAGATGCGATTAAAGCAATAAATTTGATTCAATTGCGCGACTAATCTAAACCATATTTACAAAAAAGTCAAGTATAGATAAACCGCACAAACCGCACAAACAATAAATTCCTTTTCGCCCGCCTTATTTTCAAAGTTTTCAAATACTTTCCAAAACCTTGACATTGGATAGCAAAATATGATTAGATAAATCGCACAAACCGCTCACATGGAATTTTTTATTCTTTTGGCGGAATTTTTTAAGATAATTATGTTTATCGAAAATTTCAAAAATCAAGCCGCTGCCGCATCGTTATTTATAGACGTTTCAAGCATCCAAAAAGTTGCAGAATCTCGTCTTCCTACCGAAATCGGCGAATTTCGCATTGCCGGTTATCGTTCTTTAATCAGCGATGAGGAATTCGTCTGTTTATATAAAGGCGAATTGGACGAAAATATTCCCACGCTGGTAAGAATTCATTCGCAATGTCTGACGGGCGATGTGTTCGGTTCGATCAAATGTGACTGCGGTCCGCAACTGCAAAGAGCGATGGAATTGATTGAAAAAGAAGGACGCGGCGCAATAGTTTATCAGCAACAGGAAGGTCGCGGCATCGGAATTATCAACAAAATCCGCGCTTATGCTC
>JBDTZT010000156.1:0-7307 GCA_040005005.1 Actinomycetota bacterium | reverse complement strand
CATCGCGAGCGGCAGCAGCGAGAGCAAAACTTTGTCTGAATCGTAATAATTTTTGATGAGTGAGCGATAAGTTCGGACGCGGGTCAGATAATCAACATCTCCGGGTTTGGTCATTCCGACGACGGGATGAATCAGCAAAGTTGCGTTTGCGATTTCGGCGGCGCGTTTCGTCATTTCTTCGTGAGCGCGGTGTATCGGGTTGCGCGTCTGAAAAGCGACGACGTTTTTGTTGGCAAATTCGGCAAATTTTTCGCGGGTTTGGGCGGGTGAAAGCCGCAAATCCTGAAAGTCGTAATGTTTCGGCAGATTCAAAACGCGCAGTTTTCCCGAAATATTAAATTTTCCCCAATGCTGAATTTCCGCGACCAGCGGATGCCGAAAATCTTGTGTGCCGAGAATGTTTCGGGCAAAATCATCACGCGACCATTCATAGATTTCTTCGACGTTCAAAATTGCCAGCAAATCATTCCGCGAATCGCGCAAAGCAATATCCTCATCAAGCCGCAATCCTTCAAAATGCTCAACCGGCAAAGTTATCGGAATCGGGAAAATCAAGCCGTTTTGAAGCCTCATTTCCGCCGAAACACTTTCAAAATCAGCGCGATTCAAAAAAGTTTTGAGCGGCGAAAATCCGCCCGTAGCAAGTAATTCCAAATCGCAAACAGCGCGTTCCGTTATTTGAATTGACGGCAAACGATTGGCGTAATCAAGTAATTCGTCGCGGTATTCTTCGGCGACGAGCAAATCAACAAGAACGCCGCCGTAAGGTGAAATAAGATTTGTTCGGGTTTTCATCAGAGTTGCAGAACTTTAAAAATTATATGGCAGCCGGGCAAAATACTGAAAACCGAATATTTGTGAATTTTTATTAAGGAACAAAATTATAAACGACCACGCCCGTCACTTTGACGGGTTTTCCGCCCAAAAGGGTCGGCGAAAATTTTGATTCACGCGCCGCCGTGACCGCCGAAGCGCGCAGCAGCGGATGACCGCTGACCGCGCTCGCCGAAATGACGTTGCCGTTTTCGTCAAGCGTGACCTGCACATTGACCGCACCGCTGGCTCGCACGGCGCGGGCTGCCGCCGGATAAAGCGGCTGCACAAGATTGGTCGCTTTGCCGTTCAGGACACCGCCCGAAATTGTTTTTGTAGCGGAATTGTTCGGCGAAGAAGAATCTGTCGTCTCAACAATTTTATCCTCAATTTCTTTAGCTTCTAATTCGTCGGCTTCCGCACAATCGGTTTTGCCGAGTTTGCGGTAAATTTCGGCTCGCATTATATAATATTTTTCATCACCTGAGAGACGAATCGCTTCCGTGTAATCTTTGAGCGCATTTTCAAAATCGTCAATCTTAAAATACCAACTTCCACGCTTGTAATATAATTGATGAGAACGATCGGTTTTCATCGCTATCGATAAGTCTTCAATCGCTTTGTCAAGCATATTTTTCTTCTCAAAAACCGAACTGCGAACAATATAAAAAAGCGGCTTGTCGGGTGCCAAACGAATCGCTTCGTTCAAATCGGTTAATGCCGCATCATAATCCTTTTTTAAGCTGTAAAATTCCCCGCGCAATTCTATCGCATCGGCATTTTTAGAATCGAGCCTGACAGCTTCTGAAACCGCGCCGAACGCGCATTCGTTATAACCACCATTTTTGTTGTTTTCGATGTGCTTAAAAGCTCTTTTGAAATATTCATCCGATGTGTTTGGCTCGGGTTCGCCCGGAATTGTGCAGGTATATTGTTTGGTAAATTTCGCAAGCGGATTGTTTTTGCAAGCCAATCCGCCGAAGATTAAAAGCGAAAAACTGAGGCAAAAGGTGATGAGTTTTTTCATGTTTTTATTTTTCTTTCGGACACGGTTTAGGTCTGTCAATGACCATTCCGATGCCGAATTCGTTAATGCCGTTCACACAAACGACGACTTTTTTGACGGTCGGGAATTGTTTTGCCGTTCTGGTCACGGCATCTTCAAAGCGCAGCGTTTCCAGATCGCCCGGATTGTAGTCGGCGCGTATTTCGCGGGTGAAATCAATTCGCGCCGTGCCATTTTTAATTTTTACGGAGGCGAGCTTCATATCGCCATAAGCCAAACCCGAAAAACCTTTCGCCTCTTCTTCGGCGGTCGGTCCGGCGACAAATGCTTCAATCGTCGGGCGAAGCGGCGATTTTGCGTCAACTTCGCGTGTAAAAGCCGTTAATTCATCGCCTTTCGTTTGTTTATTGAATTCCCAGAAATAAACTTTTACTTTTCTTGATTTGTTCGTCTGCGCGTTTCCGCCGACCAAAGTTAAACCGACCAAAACCGTCAAAATTAATATTCGGTAAGTGTTTTTTTTCAAATTTTTCATAATAATTTCATCTTCAGCCGGTTTTGAAAATTTGTTCATAAAATTCATTAACCGATACGCGGAAAATAATCGGGATTTTTGTCGTCCCAGAGCTCAATTCTGGTTTCATCAACTTTTCCGCCCGGTGTGAAATATAACTGAAATTGTTTGATTTCAGTTTTAGAATTGCTGCTGTCTTCGACTTCGATATTATAAAGCCATACTTCATCGTCTGAAGTTCCGCCGGCGCCGCAGCATTTGCCGCGAGTTTTTCGGCTCGGCTCGCCCAGGATTGTCAAAATTTCCGTCTCCGTTTTGCCGCTTAAAAAATAGCCTTCCGACGGGGACTTTTTCCAGAGTAAATCTTTTGCCATCTCGCCGCGTGTCTGCGCGTCGCCGTCAATCCAAAGTTTTGAATCGAATTTTTTTTCCTGATACGGTCTTATTTCCTTTGGAATCAGTTTTTTGACCGACGCGCAGGAAAAGAGAAAGCTAAAAATCAAAACTCCGAACGAGATTTTTATTAATTTACTTTGCATTTTCTAAAACCTTTTCAAAAAGACCCGCTTTTTACCGCTTTTTGCATATTTTGTGATGAATTGATAAAAATTGATGATTAATTTTAGAATATGTGATAAATATTTCCACTATGAAAAAAGCGTTGATTTTATTTTTGATTGGCTTTGGCTGTATTAAAATCTCGGCGCAGAGCATTGCGCCCGTCAAAAGCGATTTGGGGAAATTGATTGAAACCGAACAATCTTTTGCCAGAACCGCCGCCGAAAAAGGCACGAAAACGGCTTTTCTGACATTTCTGGCGGACGACGGAATTGTTTTCAATCCGACCGAATCAAACGGCAAACTTGTCTGGAACGCCCGTCCTGAATCGTCTTCGCTGCTGGCGTGGAATCCGGCTTGGGCGGACATTTCAGCGGACGGGAATTTCGGCTATACAACCGGCGGTTGGGAATTTCGACCGAAAGGAAAAACGGATAAACCGACGGTTTTCGGCGAATACGTAACGCTCTGGCAAAAACAAGCGGACGGCAGCTTTAAAGCCGTTCTCGACATGGGCATCACACATCCGGCAAATAATCTTTCCAATGCCGCGCCAAAATCGCCGATTGATGCCGGAACAGGCGCAAAATCTGTGCAAACCGGCGTAAATACCGATACGCTGACCAATATTTTTTCCAACAAAAGTATGGCAAATGGCTATTTTAATTATCTTGCCGATGATTGCATTGTTTTGCGCGACGGAAATCTGCCTTCTGTCGGCAAACAACCGGCTTTTCTCGCTTTGGAAAAGCTCGACAAAGAATTTCCGCCGTCGAATTTTCTGAATTTCAACGGCAATAATTCAAAAATATTCGGCAATTTTATGTATGTTTGGGGCGTTTATCAATTGACCGACAAGGATAAGTCGTTGAAAAAATGGAACTTTCTGCAGATTTGGAAAAACCGCAACGGCAAATGGCAAATTGTTCTCGATGTTTTTAACCCGATTCCGCCGCCGAAAAAGTAGAAGAAACTCACCTAACTTCAAATTACGCCGTTTCTTTCAAGCTTTTCTGTGCAGCTTTGCGGGAAATAATTCGCTCGCAAAGCCGCAAAGAATAACCAAAATTACAATATCGAAATTATGAAAAAAATCTTGCTTTTATCAATCATCATTTCCAGTATTACGAACATTTTCGCGCAGGGCGATTTACAGAAAGTCTATGACACGGAAAAGGCTTTTGAAAAGGCGGCCGCCGAAAAAGGTGTCAATCAAGCCTTTATCGAATTTCTCGCGCCGGACGGAATCGTTTTTGTCCCGACGGCGACGAACGGCCGGGAATTTTGGAAAAATCGCCCGAAATCCGCCGCCGCGTTGTTTTGGAATCCGACTTTTGTTGATGTTTCGTCAAACGGCGTGTTAGCCTATACGACCGGCAATTCGATTTACAAACCGAAAGGCAAAGACGACACAAATGCTTTTTACGGCGAATACGCAACTGTCTGGGAACGCCAGAAGGACGGAAATTATCTCGCCGTGGTAGATTTGGGAATCTCGCACGAACCGCCGAATAACGAAACAAGATGGTCATCGCCTGTGGATTCGGGCAAAGAACTCAACGAAAAGAAATTTTCCGCCGCCGATGCTTCGACCGCGTTTTTTGAAACAACGACAAAAGAAGGTTTGAGCAAAGCCTACAAATTATTTTTGGCCGACGACGCCCATCTTTTGCGCGAAGGAAAAATGCCAATCTTAGGCAAGAAAAACGCGCTCAATGAATTCAAAAATTTTAAGTCAAAAGTGAATTTTACGAAACGCTCGTTTTTCATCGGCTCGGCGGATATGGCTTATATCAGCAATTCCTACACGATTACGGACAAAAACGATCAGCAAATCGAAACCGGCAATTTTCTGCAAGTCTGGAAACTGCGCGACAACAAATGGCAGATTGTTTTAGATGCTTTCGTGCCGGTTCCGGCGGAGAAAAAATAAATTAGCCACGAATAACACAAATTACACGAATTGAGAAAATATTTTTATTCGTGTAATTTGTGTTATTCGTGGCTAATTTTTCTAATGTCTAAAATATTTTCACAAGTCGTTGGACTTCTAAAACTCGAAGCCGCCGCGATCGAGCGCACGGCAAATACTTTGCAGCGTGAATCGGTTGAACAGGCGATCAATCTTTTGCTTGCGTGCAAAAGCAAGATCGTCGTCATCGGTGTCGGCAAATCTGGCATTATCGCCAACAAAATTGCTGAAACGATGACATCGACGGGAACGGTCGCCGTTTTTCTGCATCCGTCCGACGCGCTGCACGGCGGTTTGGGCGTTATTACGAAAGGCGATTGCATTATCGCTCTGAGCAATTCGGGCGAAACTGACGAGATTCTCGCGCTGCTTCCGGCGTTAAAGGCGCGTGAAGTTTCGCTGATTGCAATTGTCGGCAATACGGATTCCACTTTAGCGCGAAACTGCGAAGCGGTGCTCGATGCATCGGTTGATAAAGAAGCGTGTCCGCTCAATCTGGCGCCGACGACCTCGACAACTGTTGCCTTGGCAATCGGTGATGCGCTGGCGATGACCTTGATGCAATCGAAAAATCTGACGGCGGAAGATTTTGCGGCAAATCATCCGGCGGGACGCTTGGGCAAACGCTTGACGCTGAAAGTTTCAAATTTGATGCATGAAAGCCCAAACATCGCGCCCGAATCAAGTTGGCTCGAAGTCGTCAAAACGATCTCAAAATTCGCACTCGGCGCGGTCAACGTGGTTGACGCGGAAAACAAACTGGTCGGCATCGTGACCGACGGCGACCTGCGAAGAACCATCGAAAAAACTTCGCCGGAAAATCTGGCAAATCTCCACGCCGAACAGATGATGACGAGCAATCCTATTTCCGCCGCGCCCGAAATGCTTGCCTTTGACGCATTAAACATTATGGAAAATCGTCCGTCACAGATTTCCGTTCTGCCCGTCGTGGATGAAAAAGGCACGGCAGTCGGACTTTTAAGGGTGCACGATATTGTCCGGAGTGGTTTGTAATTGTATCTAAGGTTTGTGGAAAAGAGTCAAAAGGATTCAAAAAGCGTCGAAAGTTAAATTTAAGGACAACCTGCGTCTTGCGGTTTGTCTCTATAAAGCGTTAGATTCTTTCTGTCCGCAGATTTCCGACCGCGATGAGGCGCTACAAATGAAAAAGATTTCAGGTTTGATTTTATTGGTTCTATTGCTGGCTTCGCTGGCACCCGCGCAGCAAGCGGAAGTTACTATTCAACTGAACGAACAGTTTTTCGACGCGCTGCTTGACGCGATTTTCAAAAACACTAATCCGCCCGAATTTCCGCTGTCTATCAATAGTCGCAAGCCACCAGTTCCAAGTCCAAAGTCATTAGTTTCAAGTTTTACTAAAGACCAAAAACCAAAAACCGAAAGCCGGAAACCAAACGCGGTTTGTAATGATTCGATCAAACTGCAGCGCGAAGTTGACGGCACGCGGACTGCCGTCCGTTTTCGTGAAGGTCGAATCCTCGCGCCGATTGCTTTTACAGGCACCTACAATCCGCCTTTTATCGGCTGTCTCGACTTTGCGGGCGTCGCGGAAACGACGATTGAATTAGAATTTGACGCGCAGAAGCAGGCTCTCATCGGCCGCGCCAAAGTCTTGAACGTAAATTTGAGCGGCGCGGGCGGCATCGGCAGCGGTTTGCTGGCGCGAATGGTCCAAAGTTCGATTGATAAAAAGATAAATCCGATTCAAATCTTACAGATGGATAAAATCTCGTTTGTCGTGCCGATTCAAAATTCGGGAAGTCTGAAAATGAAAGCCGTCGGCATCAAACACGAAATTGCTAACGGTGCGTTGAATGTGCGGATTTCATACGAATTTGAAAAAGGTAATTAGGTTTTCGCTAAACGATAAGGTTCGCGGATTGACCGAAATGGTTGTTTTTAGGATTCCTTATAAACCTTAAAACCTCAATAAACATTACATTTTCACTCAGGCACGAGGATTGCTATTGAACCTCTCGGGAACTACTTTTACAGTTCATATTTAAGGGAATTGGGGGTTAATATGCAATCAAAATATTTCAAACAGTCAGCACTTTCTTTGATGATTGGCGGACTTGTCTTTTTCGGTGCGAACGGTGTTGCCAGTGCGCAACGCAACCGCGATCAGAAAGACCAGCGGCCGGAAAACAATCAAAAGCAAGAAGATCAAAAACAAGATCAAAAACAAGAGCAACGTGAGGTTCAAAATCAGCAGCGCACCGAGCAGCGCCGTGATGAGCAACAACAACGTCAGCAACAACAAGAGAATCAAAAGCAGCAAGAGAATCAACGCCGTCAGCAAGAACAGCAAAATCAGCAAAATCAGCAACGCCAGATTCAAAATCAACAGCGTGATGAGCGGCAGGTCTGAGTCGATGATCGAGCTGATGGCGAGCGCACCGAGCCCGGGGAGGCTGAAGATG
>JBDTZT010000155.1:0-7312 GCA_040005005.1 Actinomycetota bacterium | reverse complement strand
GTTTGCCCGCCATGCGTTTGCCGGTTCGCACATAAAACGGCACGCCCGCCCAGCGCCAGTTGTCAATCGAAAGTTTCAGCGCGGCAAAAGTTTCGGTGTTCGAGTTCGGATTAACATTCGGATCACTTCGGTAGGCAATTTTCTTTTTATCGTCAATGAGGCCTTCGCCGTATTGTCCGCGAACGGTTTTGTGCAGCACGTCCTCGGGCGAAAACGGCTGAATCGCGCACAAGATTTTGGCTTGTTCGTCGCGGACGGCATCGGCCTCAAACGAAACGGGCGGCTCCATCGCGGTCAGCGTGACAAGCTGAAAAATATGATTCGGGATCATATCGCGCAATGCGCCCGCCGAGTCGTAGTAACCGCCGCGCTGCTCAACGCCGAGTTTTTCGGCGACCGTAATTTGCACGTGGTCAATATAATTTCGGTTCCAAATCGGCTCGAAAATCGAATTGCCGAATCGAAAAACCAAAATATTCTGCACGGTTTCTTTACCGAGATAATGATCAATACGGTAAATCTGCGTTTCTTTGAGAAGTTTTTGAAGCTCGGCATTAAGGCTTTTCGCACTTTCCAAATCGTGTCCGAAAGGTTTTTCGTAAATAAATCTGCGCCAGCCGTCTTTTTCATCGGTCAAACCCATTTCACAGGCTTTTTCCGTCACCAGTCCGAAAAGTGACGGCGGCGTGGCGAGATAAAAGAAATAGTTTTCGGGAATATCAAACTGTTTATCCAAATCCTTGAGCAGTTTTTTCAGTTCGTTAAAGGTTTTTTTATCGGCAAAATCGCCGCCCGTGTAATGCGTTCGTTCTTCAAACCACTTGAGCAAGTCTTTATCAACGTCTTTGCCGATAAATTCAAGTAAATTGCCGCGGATTTGACTGCGAAAATCTTCGCTCGTCATTTCCTGGCGCCCGACGCCGATAATCGCAAAATTATCGGGCAGAAATTTTTCTTTCGCCAGATTATAAAGCGCGGGGAAAAGTTTGCGTTTCGTCAAATCGCCCGTCGCGCCGAAAATTATCATCGTGCAGGCATCAGCCTGTTTATGTATTTCGCTCATAAAATTAATTGCAAGATTATCATAATTGAAATTTTTATTGATGTCTTGTAAAAAAAAAATGTTAGTTTCGTGCAAAAATGTCTCAGAACTAAGATGGTAAAGCGAAAGCGGCAGCGTTTCAAATTTTAGGTTGTATAACTTTCCAAGTTTTTTACTTTGTGAATAACAATGAAGAATGAAAACGCCGTTTTTACGGTGCTTCTGAAAAATTGATTAATCCTAAAAGGCGAAAAGTCGGCAAATAATAATGGTCTTGAAGAAATCAAAGCGGTAAAAATGATTTTAATGAAAAAAAGAATTTTCTAATAGTTTTCAGCAACAGTTTTGAATAAATTTGAAAGAATTTTACTGATTTAATTCAGTTTCATTTTTTGAACTATATCCAGAAAGCGAGAATTCATTCGCAAATTGACAAAACGCGGCTCGACCTTAAGCCAAATTAAACGTTGTTCATGCATTTCAAAGCATTTTTCAAGCACGGTCAAGGCATCGTCAATGCGATTACTGTCGGCGTAGTTCATTGCCAGTGAATACAATGAATCTGAATTGGTTGCGGACTGCAATTCAAGTTCTTTTAGCAATTCATCACTTCTTCCCAATTGATTTATCTTTCGATAAGAAGCCTCAAGAAGCGATAACCACGCAAAAGGCCGGTGTTTCGGATTTTTTGCGAGAATCTTTTCGCTCATTTCAATAACTTTTGCATATTTGCCCCGATGGTAGAGAAATGTCGCTAACGCTCTCAAGTAAAGCGCATTTTCGGGATTGAAATTGAGTAATTCTTCGGCTCTTTTGATTGCTTCCTCGTATTCACCGCCGGCTTCCAATACGGCAAACTGATTCGCCAAAACGGCTTCCGAAAGCGGATCAAGCAGATAGGCTTTGTTTATTTCGGCGATTGCTTCGCTCTGTCGGCCGAGCGGAGAAAGCAAATGTGCATGGCGAAGATGAGCAAGGATGTAATTTGGTTTTAGTTCGGAAGCGCGAACATAATCCTGTTCGGCTCCCGGCCAGTACCAATCAGCATTGCGTTTTAACAATCCGCGAGCCAAATATGCTTCAGCCAGATTTTCGTCAAGACTTAACGCCTTATTGACAGAAATTTTAGCTTTGGCATATAAGTCGTCGGCCTGCGCGCCGGACAAATTTCGGGCGGTCAGGATCAATCCTTCCGCCAACCCTGCGTGCGCAACGGCCAGCGTCGGGTCGAGCGTAATCGCTCTCTGAAATTCTTCGATCGCGCGTTCTTCGCGTTTTTCGACATCGCGGTCATCCAAAATCATTCTGCCGCGGGTGTAAGCGTGAAGTGCTTCGACTGTTTCGGGGCGCGTTTCATCAGAAGTTAGTTCGTTGGGTGATTTAATGAGTGCCTCGTTTTTTAATCGAAAAGCAAAAATTGTAAAAAATAACATTCCTATTAAAAAAGCTGCAAAAACTGCCCAATAAAATTTATTTTGAGGGTTGTTTGAAGATATTTGATGAGTTTCCGTTTTAATTGAGAACGGTTTTTCTGCATTTGGATTGATTGAAACGGCGACAATTTTTCCGTTGAAAAGGTACCCGTGTTTCGGAATGGTTTGGATCAGTTTTTTATCGCCGAGAACTTTGCGAAGCTGGGAAATCGTATAATTGATATTACCTTCTTCGACAAACGTTTCCTTCCAGATTTTTTCCAGTAATTCATCACGTGAAACAATTTCGCCGTTTCGTTCAACGAGCAGAATCAGCGTTTCCAAAACCTTCGGCGGAACGCTGATGAGTTTACCTTCGCACCACAAACCGGGATTATCGGCATCAAGGCGAAAATTCTCAAACTCGTATAAATGCTTGGAACCATTGAGCATTAATCAACCTCACAAAAACCTAATCTTTTCCAAAGGACTTAATTTGCGGTCGGAATGTAAATTCGTTTACAACCTAAAGCATCGTTGCAGATTTTAACTTCGGAAGTAAAGAAAAAAGCTGAAAAATCATAAAAAATGAAAAATTCTACTGATATTGATAGTTACGTTTTCGATTCCGGGGCATTTGTGCCGGAAATCTTGCGCAAATGAATCAACGACCTTGTAAACACAGCTTAAATTAATCCGGCGGTTTCATCAATAAATTCAGGTCAAAGAACAAATTCAGGTCACAAAGGAGAATCATGAAAATTAAGAGAACAGTTTTTTATATTTTACCGCTTGCCGCAATATTATTCGGCTTGAGTGCCAGCCAAATTTTTGCCCAGCCGTCCAATGCGCAACTCAAAAAACAATTGTCGAGTGCCGGAACGGTTTCGATAACTCTCGGCGATCCGGGCAGGATTGAGTGGAGTTCGACATATAAAAAATACGTCTGGACAAGAAATTTTACCGTCAAACTGAAGGGCGACGAGCCGGGCGTGTTTTTGATTGTCAAAGGCTATGCGGCATATGACGTAATGGGCGGACGTTATGTTTATTGGCGAACTTTTACCTCTTCAAACAGTTACGAAGGAAAAGCGAATCCGACAATTTCCGAAATCAATCAGGCGTTGGAAAAAGCTGACCAAACGGAATTTAATCCCGGTCTCAAGATAATCGGTGAATTTGAAAGTCTGAAATTAGCGGAAGCTCCGAACTGGGAATGGCATACGCCTAATTCGGTTTCGTTTTATGCGATCGCCGTATTTTGGATGACGAACAGCTATTTAAATTTTGAAGGCGCGCCGAACCAACCGCTGCCAACCGGTTTTGGGGCGATTGATAAAGTTCAGAAAGTTATGCGGCTTCGCATATATCGAAAAGACGAAAAATCGCCTTGGAACAGTGCCGTCAGCACGGTTGTCGGTCCGTTACAAATACCCGATGCGAAGGGGCGGATGATTGATCGCTTTAAACTGCTCGAACGCAAAAATTATCGCTACGGGGAAATAGAAAAAATGCCGAGAATGACTAAAGTTCCGATATTAACTCAATAAAAAAAGAAGGAATTTATGAAAATTATCTCATTAGGTTTAAAGTTAGTTGTGGTTTTGGCGTCCCTCGTTTCAGGTTTGGCGTGCGGTTTTATAAGTCGAACCGACAGAAATTCATCGAACTTTGAGACTGCTAATGTCAATTCCAACAAAAATTTCGAGGCGAGTGTTTCGCCAACTCCGGAATTAAAAAGCAATTTACCGAAATATAGGGCGCAGCAATTAGCTGTATTTCTAAAAAAGGAATATCAAAAAACGGGGGGTAAAGGTGATGCAAACGCGGGGCTGATAGATAAAGAAATTGAAATTACCGGCAATGTTTCTTTGGTAAACGCCAGTGAAGTGGTTTTTTTCGTTGACCAGACAACACGGGTTCGCTGTCAAGGGTCTTTCGTGTCAAACAAGGAATACCCCGCGCTCGAATCATATCATCGTGACAACATTTCGGGAACGACGCGTTTTATGCCGAATGCAAGAGCCAAAGGAATTTTTAAATATTGGGGGAGCGCGCCTAATTCTAGAAACAAGGACACGGAGATTGTTCTGACTGATTGCGATATTTTAGGAGCCGCAAGAATGTAGTGGAAAATAAACGGAAATTTTTATGGAACTTCGCGGAAACAAAAAAGGATTGTTCTGACGGTTTATAAAACTATTTCTGAAGAAAATACAACTTATGTCAAAAGATATATTAAAACACGCGCTCGTCATTTTCGCTCTTTCCGGTTTTTTGGCGAGTTGCACTAATGCCCAGAGCGTTTCAAACCGTGACCAAACAAAAAACGAATCCCCATCAAACGCGGAGCTGATAAAAAGCGACGAAAAACTCGAAGCCGCGAGAAAAGTCGCGAGCCGGCTCGAAACGGAAGATGGTTGCGTCAAACGGCTGAAGGAATCGGTAAAGGTTATCATCATCGGGTCTTTTAGAACTGATGTCGGCTGTCATCTCGACGGCGTTTTTGTTGATTCCCAATATTTTGAAAGGGACGATACGGCCTTTTCAAAAAATGCGCTTGTCGCGCTCGGCTGGGAAAAGGCGAATCAAGCGGAACGCGAAAAGTTAGCGAAACTCTGGGTTGAGAAAGGTCTTTTGGCATTTTCTACTGTCATTTATACGAAAGATAAGGATTTGAACGACCGCAATTTTCAACCACCGGTAGCAGATTCAGGGGGAAATGGCGAGATAAAAGTTACGCTCTGGATTCAAACGCCGCCCGGAATGATGAGAAGCGCCAAAGATTTTCAACGTCTCGAATTCAGATTTGCTATTGATGGCAATATGATGCCGGGAAATTCAAAATTTTAAAAAATTGTTTCTCAAAAGGAATATTGATATGAAAAAGTTAATCAAAATTTCAGTGGCATTTGTCTGCTTTTCGTGCATTCAGGCAGGTTGTGCAAGTGCCCAACCGGTTGATCTTTCAACCGATAAAGCCGTGCGCGAAAAACTTGCAAAAAACACGGACTTTAAATCCAACCCGGACAATCTGTGCATTGAAAGATTGAAAGAATCGGCAAAAATTATCGTCATCGGCAATCACGCAAACGATAGAGATTGCCGAATTGACGGCGTTTTTGTTGATTCTCGCTATTTTGACGCGGGCGATGCGACACTTTCAAAAACGGCTCTGAATGCACTCGGCTGGAAAATGGCGAATCAACAAAAGCGGGAAAATTTAGCGAAATTGTGGGTTGAAAATGGTCTGTTGGTATTTTACAGGGTGCTCTACACGCGGGACAAGGATTTTAAAGAAGCGGAGTTTCAACCGCCAAAAGTCGTTTCAAATGAAAATGGCGAAACGGTCGTTACGCTGTGGACAAGTATTATGAATAGGAAAAAGGAATTTGAATTTTTCAAATTCATATTTGCCGTCGATGGAAGTTTATTGAAAAGTTAATCGATCGAAAAAAGAAAATTAGTATCGCCAAATTCATACGGGAATTTTGAAGAAATAAGGCTATCGCGAAAACAAAATTATGGGAGAAAAATTATGAAAAATTTAATGATCAAAATCGGATTGACAGGCGGTATTTTGACACTCGGTGCAATTCTAGTTGCGGCGCAGGGCGGCGCACCGTCAACCTCTGTTCCGGAAGCCGCCGAAGGATTGAATTTATACGCGGTCGCCGAAACATTCACCGATTCCGGCGACCTCGAAAAATTTGAAAAAGCACTCAATAGTCCTGAAAACGGCATCAATAATCTGGATTTGAACAACGATGGCGCGGTTGATTTTGTTCGTGTAACCGAACAGTTAAAAGACGATACGCATCTTATCGTTTTACAAACGCCCTTGGGCGACGAGGATTTTCAGGACGTTGCGATGATCGCCATCGAACGCGAAGCGGGCGACAAATATAATCTGCAAATTCAGGGCGATGCGACGATTTACGGGGCGGAATATTATGTTGTCCCGGCGAACAATAATTTTTCGGCGTGGAATGTCGTGCGCTCGATTTTCCGCTCCGGCTACCGCGCCTACGTTTCGCCTTTCGACTACCGGACGCGGCCGCGTTGGTGGAACGTCCGCCGTCCGGTCGCGCTCAGCGTTTATCGGTCGCGCACCGGAATTTTCGCGGGGAGAAGAAATTTCGTGACATCAAAAACCGTCACGGTCAAAACAATCAACAAAATCAACTATCGTCCGCGGGCATCGGTTCTATTGACGAAAAAAAACAAAATTACGCGCACCGTGACGACTAATAAACCTCGAAACCCGCCGCAAACACAAACCACCGTCAAACAAAACACTCAGCCGCGCCCGAATCCGCGAGCCGGGGGAAACAGGCGGGGTAAAAATTGAAAAATAAATTATTTATGTAATAAAACCCAATTGTTCAAACGGTAATGCCTAACAAAAGTCTTAGCGTTGCCAAGTGCGGACTAGATTTTCAACGAGTCGCGCAGTTCGAGTTCGCGGGCATTCATTTCGCCGTGGTCGGTTTCGTGATCAAAACCGCAAAGATGCAAAATGCCGTGCAGAATCAATTGTTTGATTTCGAGCTCCAGCGGCAGGTTGTTTTCTGCTGCCTGCCGCATCGCGGTTTCGAGGCTGATGACAATATCGCCGAGATGGTTTTCGTCCGCTTCAAATTCTTCGGCTTCAAATGGAAACGATAAAACATCGGTTGTGACATTTTTGCCGCGAAATTGTTTGTTAAGTTCGCGTATTTTGCGGTCGGAAACGATGGCGACGGTTGCGCTCTTGTTTTCGGCTTCAGGAATTTGAGTGATTGCAGATTCGGCGAATTTCTGAAAGATTTGCCAATCTAGTTTGATTTTGCGCTGATTATTGATGATTTCGGTCATT
>JBDTZT010000154.1:0-7320 GCA_040005005.1 Actinomycetota bacterium | reverse complement strand
GTATTGGTCAACAAAAAACTTCATTTTTTCCTGTAAATCAGGACTTAAAGTTGCCAAATCAGTCCGCAGTTTTAGCCGAAATTCCGCGCCTTTTACCGTCAAAGGCGTTTCGAGTCCGGCGGCTTCGAGCGAAGCCAACACGACGATTAAACGACGATCAGGTTCGATTTTTACGCCGTATTGCGATAAATCGAAAACCTGCGAAGTGTTTTGCGCGAAAACACCAACCGAAAAAACTAAAATCGAAACCAGAAAAAAAACTCTTTTCATTTTATTAATAACTAAGCCAGAAGTCGTGCACGCTACTAAGGGCGAATTTTCTAAATTGTGACGCCTGCTTTCTGTCTTGAAAATTAGAACAAAGGACACAAAATTAACAAAGATTATTCTGGGGAATAAGTTACGGTTTTCTTTGGAAACTTTATGCCTTTGCTCAATCTCTAAAGATGCTTTGAAGATTGTCAAAGATGCCTTTGGAAAAAAAGGATAAAGGGAAAACGCGTAAGTTTCCCCTTTATCCTTTGTTTTTGAAATTAAAAATTTCTATTAATCAAAACTGCTGAGTGCTTCACCTTCGTTTTCAAAAACATCGAAAACGGTCAGCAGTTTGGTAATTGCGAGCAAGTCTTGAATTTTCTGCGTGAGGTTCAGAAGTTTCAGAGTTCCGCCTTCTTTGTTGACCGCCGTAAAGCTCGAAACCAATTCGCCGATACCGCTCGAATCAACGTAGCCGACACCACCGAGATTCAAGAGAATTTTCTTTTTGCCTTCGCCGAGCAGCCGGCGAATCGTGTTGCGAAGCGCAACGCTTCCTTCACCAAGTGTGACTTTTCCGTCCATATCAAGAATCGTAATATCACCTGCTTGACGTTCCGTTAAATTAAGTTCAGCCATTTTTATCTCCTCGTAATAAAATTAAATTTTGATCTCAAATTTTAGATGAAATTTACCAAAAAAGTTCAAGTAATACAAAACTCCTAACAATTTTTTATCATTTTCACTATCATTCCGCCTTCCGCATGGCGTTGCCATTCGACCTTATCAACAAAATTATGCATAAACAAGATTCCGCGTCCCGACGCTTTCAGCAGATTTTCGGGATTGGTCGGGTCGGGAACTTCCGTGACGTCAAAACCTTTGCCGAAATCTCGAATCATAATTTCCATTCCGCTCTCGAGATTGATTAATGTCACTTCAACCTGTTTTGTTTCATCAAGCTGGTTACCGTGTTTGACGGCGTTGGCGAGAGCCTCACGCACCGCCATATCAATGCCGAAAAGCGCATCGTCTCCGAAACCCGCGTTCGATGCAAACGCCGTCGCTTTTTGAACAGCTTCGTCAATCGCTTCGATTTTACTTAAGATGGAAAATTTTGTTTCTTTTTCGCCCACCGTTTGCCGATAAAAACCGTCTGTTTTCACAATAAACTTTACGTAAGTTTGCTTTTTATTAGTATTTATGTCAAGAACCAAGCCGTTTTTCACCAAAAATATCTGTAATTAAAACAACAAATTTCCGCTTTCCCCGATTTATGCCATAAAGTTTGTGGCGATTTTGCGAGGCGGCGCAAAACCGCTACGAAAAAATTATGCCGAATTGTAATTTCACTTCTCTTAAATAGATGAAAAATAACGATCTTAACGAATAACCCTGTTTTGGCACACGGCTTGTAATATAGGCGGCGTGAGCGAAAGAAGAGTTTAGGGGAAATATCGGAAGGCATAAAAACCAGTCATAAACTTTTCTTTCGCGCACACAAAAGTTTGAAAATAAATTTAGGAGATAGAATGAAAAACAAACTCGGAATTTTTACTGCGTTGATTTTAAGTTTGATAATTGCGAGTTCGGCTTTTGCGATGCCGGAAACAGTTTCGGTCAAGAAATTAGGAGTGGCGGCAAATGTAAAAGTAAGCAAAACCGCGAAAACGAAAAAAAGAAGACATCATCGTCATCGGAAGTTTAGAAAAATGAAAAAAACGACCGTGACCACGACGACCACAACGACCACCCCAAAAAAAAATAAGTAAGGAGGCTAAAATTTATAAGAAAAGAGCATAGAAGTCATTAAGAAAAAATCGTTTCTCTTCTCAAAGCAAAACAGGGCGTAACTTACAAGAAAAAGTTGCGCCTTGTTTTTTCAGACAAATCAATGATTAAGTTCCGAGGAAATTTTATCAAGCTAAAAAAAGCGTTTTACCGACATTTCTGGTGGTTTGTTTTAGCGGCCTGTTTGCTGGCACTTCTTTTTTACGGTTTATCGGCTTTTACGGCCAAACCGACGGTCGAAACCATCACGACTCACGCCCCCGTTTTTAACTCTAACAACAATCAAATGCGCGAAGTAGATTTTCAATCGCCAAAAAAAGTGCGAAGACGTTAATCCAATTTTATGCCGAATCTTTCCGCCATGCGGTAAAGCGTGCGGCGGTCAATTCCCAAAATCTCGGCGGTGCGTGTCCGGTTTCCTTTGGTTTTCTCCAAAACGTGGATCAAATATCGCTTTTCGAGTTCGTCAAGTTTCGGCAAATCGCCGTAAAGTTGTGATAAATGAAATCGCGTCGCGTGTTGTTTAAATTCATCGGAAAGAAGTTTGACGGGCAAATCTTCCGTCAGAATTTCATTGCCGCGAGCGCGAAGCGCAGCATATTCGACCGCCGCTTCAAGTTCACGGACGTTTCCTTTCCATTCGTAAATCTGCAATATTTTCAAAGCGGCTTCCGAAAAACGTAAGCTTTCCTTGCCGACATTTTTTCGCGCTTTGAGCAAAAACTTTTCAACCAGAATCGAAATATCGGTCGGACGTTCACGAAGCGGCGGAACCTGCAAGGTGACAACGCTCAGACGGTAAAATAAATCTTCCCGAAAGTTTCCGTTTTTGACTTCTTCTTCGAGATTTCGATTCGTCGCGGTAATAATTCGCGCATCAACTTTGCGATTATTTGACGAACCAACGCGGCGGATTTCGCCTTCCTGAAGTGCGCGAAGCAATTTAACCTGCATCGCTAAAGAGGTTTCGCCGATTTCATCGAGAAAAAGTGTTCCGCCTTCGGCTTCCTCCCAAAGTCCGCGCCGGTCAGCCATGGCGCCGGTGAAAGAACCTTTGGTATGCCCGAAAAGTTCTGCTTCCAAAAGGCTCTCGGTCAACGCGCCGCAATTGACGGCGACGAAATTTTTGTCTTTACGAGGAGAATTTTGATGAATGGCGCGGGCAACAAGTTCTTTTCCGGTGCCGCTTTCGCCCAAGATTAAAACCGTCGAGCGAGTCGGCGCGACGCGGGCAATTTCCTTGTAAAGCTCAATCATTTTCGGCGAACTACCAACCATCGCACCCGACGAAATTTTTTCGGGCGCGATTTCTTCTTTTGGGTTTGATTGTTCGAGTGCGCGCTTCGCGGTGGCAACGATTTCGTCAACTTTGAAAGGTTTTGAGATAAAATCCCAGGCACCTTCACGGCTCGCTTCGATTGCCGTTTCAAGTGAGCCGAAACCCGTCACCAAAATCACGGGCGATTTTTCGCGCAAGTGTTGCAGCAGATCCAAACCCGAAAGGCTGGCTTCAAGATTGATGTCGCTGATAACGAGATCGAAATTTGTTTGGTTGGATAAAATCAAAGCTCTTTCAGGCGAATTTGCGGTCAAAGTTTCCCAACCTTGCGCCGCCATGATTTCGCTTAAAAGTTCGCACGAAGCCTTGTCGTCGTCAACTACAAGGATTTTTTTCATTTTTAAATTAGAAACTTAGCAGCGTTGCTTGTCAAATAAGTCTCAAGTCCAAGGTCTGTAATCTTAAAATCTCAGGTCTCAATCTTATGTCCCGAAACTTAGGTGTTAAAATCTGGGACTTGAGACTCTAACTGTTATGCCAAAGCCGCCAGATTCGCACCGGCAGAAACCCGACAAATTCCACCACGATACGCGGAAATTCTTTCAGATCGGCCCACAAAGATTCGTTTTCCGCATCTTCGCCGGTAATCAGCACGCCGCGGCGCATCGCAAAAAGATTAAAAAGTGCCGAAATAATCGAAAAACTGATGGAAATCGCCAAACTTTTCGTGCGATTCTGGTCGCCGTGGAGCGTGTGTAGAGTATATTCAATCGTATGACTATAAATCGGCAGCAAGACCATCACAAAAAGTGTTGCCATCCAGATCGGAGACGCTTTTCTGAGTGATTGAACCAGCGAACCGCTGACGCCGCCGTGAATGACGCGGAAAATAAATTCGACGCTCATTGCACCGAGCGCCGCTCGCCAGCCTTCCGACAAATGCGTAAAAAAATACATTGAACCACGGAATAATCCCGCAAAAAAAGCAGATTTCCAGTTCCAACGCCAAAATAACATCTCAATCGGATGGCGTGCGGTATATTTCAAGACTCCGAAAACCGTTTCGGTTTTTAATTCTCCCATTAAATAATGATGAACGTTACAGAAATTTAATGTGTGGGGAAATCATTATAATACAATTCCGTGAATTTATCCGCTTTTGAAGTTTCCTGATAATCGAAAAATTCGCGCCATAATTACTTCCAAGTTAGAAAAATATCTTTTCAAACATAAAACGGCTGGCGAAAAGTCTCGTGAGCCGTTTTAATTTTTACGCCGATTTTTCATCACTCAAATTTGAGTCTTTTTGCGTTTTCAGCAAAATTGCCACGAAAAAAGACAGCACTGGTGCGCTGTCTTTTGGCTGTTATTAAATTGGGAAAATCTCAAATCGTTTCTGTTACGGTTGCTTTTCGCTCGACTTTGTTCCAACCGACTAGCGCGCCTTTAAAAGCGTTTTTGACGGATTTAATCATCACGGAATACATCACCTGACGATAACCGAAGCGTTGAATCGGCAACCACACGAGCAATTTCCAGTTTTCTTTGCGCTCGAAAGTAAAACCGACTGAAGCGGCCAGCAAATCAACGACCAGAAAGAAAGCATAGTAAAAAACGACTTCGGCCACGTGCGACGCAATAAATTCCTTTGGATGTTCGAGCCGTTGTATCAGATAATTGAGAATTGTCCAGACAAACATCAAATCCATCAAAGGCGCGACGAGCGGAAAAAGAATCTGAAAAATCCAGACGTTCGGCATCGCCACGAAACCGAGCGCACCGAATTTTTTATTGAACAATGCCCGGCGGTGTTTCCACATACATTGCAGGGTGCCGAATGACCAGCGGAAACGCTGTTTCGCCAAACCGCGAAAGCTGTCCGGTGCTTCGGTGTAAGCGACGGCTTTTTCGGCGTAAGCAATGTTATATCCTAATTGGCGAACACGGAGAGTGAGATCCTGGTCTTCCGCAAGCGTATTTGATTCAAAACCTTCAGCTTTTTCGACTGCTTCGCGCCGCCACGCGCCGACGGCACCGGGCACAACCGTAATCGCGTTCAAACTTGCAAAGGCACGGCGGTCGAGATTTTGCGACGTAATATATTCGAGGGCCTGCCATTTCGTAATCATATTCAGGCGATTTCCGACTTTCGCATTACCGGCGACGGCACCGACCGTTTTATCGGCAAACTGTTTGGCAAGTTCGCAAATCGTCGTCGGCGTGAAAAGCGTGTCCGCGTCCAAACCGATGATAATTTCGCCCTTTGAGCGTTTCAGCCCGAAATTCAAAGCATTTGCCTTGCCGCCGTTGGAAAGCGTGAAAAGTTGAACTTTCGGTTCGTCGCCAAATTTTTCTTTGACGATTTGGCTGGTGGCATCGCTTGAGCCATCGTCAACAACCAAAATTTCAAAGTTCGGATAATTGGATTTGAGCAGACTTTTTAAGGTTTTGATGATGACTTTTTCCTCGTTGAAAGCCGGCACGATGACCGATACAAACGGCTGAAACGATTCATCCAAAATAGTTTTCGGTTTGATAAACCGGGTCCGCAAAGCGAGAATTGCAATAAACAAAAGTCGGCCTGTTCCTAAAACGATGCCAAGCCAGAAAAGCCATTTCATCGTCTTATCGAAAACCCAGAACATAGAAAAAGCCATACTATTGGCTTGCGTCATAATCCGTTCATTTTCAGCGACAAACGGCATTGTTTGTTCCTGCGAAAGTCCGGCAAGTTCAGAAACCGTGACGAATTTATAACCTTTCGCCCGCAAAGTTTCGACGATTTTCGGCAACGCGGCAAGCGTCTGCGAACGATCGCCGCCGCCGTCGTGAAGCAGAACGACCTGTCCGCGAACGTCTTCATCAGTTGTTTGATTAGTAATGCCCTCAACGGTTCTTTGCACAATTAAGTTTGTGCCGGGCGTTTGCCAATCGTCGGGGTCAATGTGCAAACCAACCGTGATATAACCGAGTTTTTTCGCTTCGACGATGGGTTCAACTTCATCAGCGGTCGTCGGTTCGGCATCGCCGAAATACGGAGCGCGAAAAAGTGTTGTCGAGCGTCCCGTCAGCGACTGAATGAGCCTTTGCGTCGCGTTGATTTCAACCGTCATTACGCCGTTCGGAATTTCGCCCAAGTTTGGATGAGTGAACGAATGATTGCCGATGTCGTGACCTTCGGCGACGATTCGTCTAATCAAACCCGGATTTTCCTGTCCGTAACTGCCGACGACAAAGAACGTCGCGGGAACATTTTCTTTTTTCAATTCGTCCAGAATTTTCGGTGTCCAATCAGGATCAGGTCCGTCGTCAAAAGTCAGCGCGATGAGTCCGGGATGATCACCGGTTCGCTGAATGACGTAGCTCGAAGGCGTGGCCGTGTAAAGTTCGTTCGTAATTGTGCCATTTTGATTGAATTTCAGCGTGCGGCTTCCATCCTGCGGTTCGGCAATGACCTGCAAAATTTCGCCGATTCCTTCAAAATCAATGTCGTACCCGTAGCGAATCTCTTTCAGATTTTCGGCGTTCGGTTGTGCCGTATTTTCGCCGCCGAAAACGTCCCAAAGCGACGGGTCTTCCGAACCCAAACGCCACAATGCAAAACCGAAAGGCTTGAATTTTTGCGAGGCGCGAATTTGATTAAATGCCGTTACCGCATCAAGAAACCAAACCGTATGATGCGAACCGTCGTCTTCGTCGTAAGAAAAGAAAGGATTTTGCGTGAGCGGGTCAAAATTGATTTTTGCCTCGGAATCTCGCGCCGAAAGAACCGATTCCTGAAACGAAACTTCCGACGCTTCTTTTTCCTTGTTTGACCAATCGTAGCCGTAATTCCCGATGCAAACAATAGTTTTGGCGGGATTTAATTCCTTCATCCGTTTTGCCAAAAGAGTTTCAAACCAGTTCTGCGAAGAAATTGCTCCGGGCGTTCCCGTCGCCCAATGCTCGTCGTAAGCCATGAGCATCAAGTAATCGGAAAAATCGGCGTAAGCCTT
>JBDTZT010000153.1:0-7322 GCA_040005005.1 Actinomycetota bacterium | reverse complement strand
CGGCGTAACCGTTACGGTCGCGCCGCTTTTTTTATCAATCTTGCGAATATTTTTGCATTCCGGGTAACCCGTGCAGCCGTAAAATGAACCGAACCGACCTTTTTTCAAAGCCATCGGCTTGCCGCACAACTCGCAAACCGGAATTTCTGTTTCTTCCGCCGCACTGCCGTTGGCGGTGGATTCCGGCGTTTGACCATTCGCTTCGGACTTCTTACCGGCGACTTCGCGCGTCGTTTTGCATTCGGGATAATTCGTGCAAGCCAGAAATTGCCCGAAACGCCCGAATTTGATGACCATCGGCGAACCGCATTTTTCACAGATTTCGTCGGTCGGAATTGAGGCTTTCTTTTTGTCTTTCAAGCTAACTTCGGCGTTTTTTAAATCAACCGAAAACTTATCGTAAAATTCGCGCAAAGCATCGCGCCAGTTGATTTTTCCTTCTTCAATTTCGTCGAGTTGTTCTTCCATTCGCGCCGTGTAAGTCGGATTGAAAATGTCTCCAAAGCCCGCGACCAAAACGTCGTTAACGGTTGTTCCCAATCCGGTCGGATGAAAACGTCCGTCGAGCCGTTCGACATATTCGCGGTCTTGAATCGTCGTCATAATCGCCGCGTAGGTCGAAGGTCGTCCGATGCCTTGTTCTTCGAGGGCTTTCACCAGAGTCGCTTCCGTAAAGCGCGGCGGCGGTTCAGTAAAATGCTGTTCAGGCGTAAGGCTATTTAATTTCAACTGCTCGCCTTTTTCTACTTTCGGCAGATTTAATTCTGCGTCTTCGTCTTCGCCTTCTTTCGGTGCTTCGTCGCGTCCTTCCTGATAAACCTTCAAAAATCCGTCGAATTTCTGCACCGAACCGGTCGCTCGAAACATAAAACGTCCGGCTTTGATGTCAATTGTCGTCTGGTCAAAAATCGCCGGAGACATCTGCGAAGCGACAAATCTTTGCCAGATCAAACGATAAAGACGATACGAATCGTTATCCAGATAACTTTTCAAATTTTCGGGCGTGCGGGCGGCATCCGTCGGGCGAATCGCTTCGTGCGCGTCCTGTGCGCCGCCTTTTGTTTTGTAAAAATTCGGTTTTGCGGGCAAATATTCTCCGCCGTAATTTCCGCCGATAAAATCTCTGACTTCGGCCAGTGCCGTATCGGAAACGCGGGTCGAATCCGAGCGCATATAAGTTATCAGTCCAACCAAACCTTCGCTGCCGATCTCGACGCCTTCGTAGAGTTTCTGCGCGACCGACATCGTTTTCTTGACCGGAAAACCTAATTTTCGCGATGCTTCCTGCTGCAATTTTGAAGTAATAAAAGGCGGCGTGGCGTTGCGCCTTCGTTCCTTCGTCGTGACCGAATCAACAATAAACTTTTCTTTTTCGGCTTCTTCGACGATTGATTTTGCAGTTTCTTCTGTTTTGAGGTGTGTTTCGCTTTTTTTAAGATCCTGGTCGAAACCGCTCGTTTTAACCGTTAAATCTTCAATTTTATAAAGCCGCGCATCGAATTTCGGCGGCAACGCGGCGGAAAGATTAGCGATGATCGTCCAATATTCGGTTTCCTTAAAGGCTTCAATTTCGCGTTCGCGGTCAACAACGAGGCGCACCGCAACCGTCTGCACGCGTCCGGCAGAAAGTTTGCCGCCGATGTTTTTCCACAAAATCGGCGAAACTTTGTAACCGACCAGGCGATCCAAAATCCGTCGCGCTTGTTGGGCATCAACTAAATCTTTGTTGATTTGTTTCGGTTCTTTAAATGCATCCTTGATCGCATTTTTCGTGATTTCGTTGAACATCACGCGATAAACTTGCTTGACCGGTTTTTTCGGGACAATTTCTTCGGCGAGATGCTGGCAAATTGCTTCGCCTTCGCGGTCCGGGTCAGCCGCCAGATAGATCGTATCAGCTGCTTTCGCGGCTTTTTTTAAATCGGAAACGGTTTTTTTATTGTTGCGCTTTTTAATATCGGGAATCACTTCATAGAGCGGCTCGAAATTATTTTCGATGTCCACGCCGAGTTCCTTGGTCGGTAAGTCTTTAATATGACCAATCGAAGCGAGCACAAGGTAATCGCTTCCGAGGTATTTGTTGATTGTTTTCGCTTTTGCCGGCGATTCGACGATAACTAGATTCTTTGCCATTTTTGAAAAAAATATGTCAGACGCAATATTTGCGCTGACATTCTGACTTCTAACACCTTTAATTGTTTGGTGTCAATCCGCAATCGGATTATTTAACGTAAACTTCCAAATCGTTTCGTGCCTCTGATGATAATTTCTTCCGTAGAGTTTGCCGTCGTGAATTGTGCGTTATTTCAGGCTTTCAGAAAATTTTACTTTCGGGAACCAATCAAATCTTTCGCCTGTGAAAGCGTCAATCCGTCAAATTCAAATTGCCGCCACGTTTCACGTTTTGGATTGAAAATATGGATTGTTTTGACCGAACCGTCTTTTAAATGAGCCGAAATTTGTAATTCTCCGGTTTCAATTTCGGCAAATTTTACTTCCCGAATCGTTTCCGACGACGCAAATTTGACAGGTTTATTTTCAATTTTCTCCAATGCTTCGGACATTTCTTCGAGCGTCAGAAACGGCTCAAACCCGAAGGCGCGGCGCAAGGCACGGCATTTATCGCTGCCGGCTTCAAAATCGTGACAAATGCGCGGTCTTTGTTCGTAAATACGGCATAGAGCCTGTTCGCCGTTTTTTATTTCCAATGCCGTGCAAGCGAAAGTTTGAGCATCGCGGCGCAAAAATCGGTCAACCACAATTTCGCCGTTTTTTCCTTCAATTGTGATATCCCAGAAATTTTCGTCCGCAATTTGTTCTTCGGGGCGAACGCCGACGCAAGGCAGTGCAATACAGCACGCGCCACACGTGATGCAATCGGGAACGGGAGCGTCCGCCGGCGTGATAATATTATTCGCCGCTCTGGTTGTTAAACCGTCGGTGAGAATTTGCGGCGGCAGAAGATCTTGCCAGATTTGTTCATAGATCGCAAAAATCATCGGATAAAAATCTTCTTCCGCGATTTTACTCTGCCGTGTAATCTGAACAAATTCGGGTTTTAGCATAAAACTTATCTTAATGTATCAAATTTTTTGCGCATAACATTTTCCCGGCAGTGCGCGAATCAATTCGCGCATTTCCAAACCAAGCAAACCTGCGTTCAGCTCGCCGAACGATAAACCGCTCAGCTCGAGCAAATTATCAATTTGAATTGGTTCATCAGCCGAAAGCATTTGCCAGATTTTAAGTTCGTTTCCGCTTAAATTTGCCGGTGCAAGGTTTTGCTGTGGCGGTTTTTCGTCCGCATCTTTTTCGTCCAATTTCGGCGGCAGAATCGCGGCGGAAATTTCCTGTGGCAATTCCGTGACGACATCCTGCCATTGCTGCACGAGTTTGGCGCCAGACTTTATCAAGTAATTGGTGCCGAACGAATTTTTTGAAGTGATGTTTCCCGGAACCGCCAACACTTCGCGGTTTTGTTCCATCGCGAGCCGCGCCGTGATCAGCGAACCGCTTCGCTCGGACGCTTCGACGAGCAAAACGCCGTAGCTCAAACCCGAAATTATGCGGTTGCGATACGGAAAATTTTCTTTGAGCGGCGGCGTTTCAAGCGGAAACTGTGAAACAATCGCGCCGCCGCTCGCAAGAATTTCGTCAACGAGTTTCGCGTTTTCCTTGGGATAAACCTGGTCAATTCCGGTTCCGAGAACGGCAATCGTTTTGCCTTTTCCGCGAATCGCGCCGCGATGCGCGGCCGTGTCAATTCCGCGAGCAAAACCCGAAACAATACAAATGCCGCGCTCTGCCAAATCACGCGCGAGCATTTCCGAAGCGTTTTCGCCGTAAGTCGAACAACGGCGTGAGCCGATGACGGCGATAGACGGCGCGTCGAAACAGGCTTGCCAATCGCCTTTGACGTATAAAGTTATCGGCGGATCGGCGATTTCGCGCAGTAAGTAAGGATAACTTCCGTCATCAAGAATCAAAACATCGCCGCCCAATTCTTTTACTTTATTTAATTCGTCAACGGCCTGCGCGTGAAATTCGCGTTTTAAGATGCTTTCGATTGTTTCGGCGCGAAGTTTTAAAGATTCTAATTCGCTGCGGGTCGCGTGAAAAACATTTTCGGCGGAACCGAACTTTTCAAGTAATTGAGTTGCTTTCCGGGGTCCGACGCCCGGTGTCATATTCAGAGAAATCCATTCTTTCATAAGGGTTTGAGATTTGAGATTTGGATTTGGGTAAAATCTGAAATTTGAAATTTCAAACTGCACACCTGATCCTTAAACTTTTGGCGGAGGCGTGTCGGAGTCGAACCGACCTGAGGCTTGCTCTCACAATCTCACAAACGGTTTTGAAGACCGCGCCCATCACCGGACAGGATTCGCCTCCGCAAGAAAAACGTGTTATCAAACTTAGGCGTTTTTGCAAAATTATGTCAAGTATTTTCGTAAAATTTTTAAATATTCTTTCGGCACGAGCGTTGCTTGACCGTCCAATTTCAGCGTGATATTCTTTCTATTTTGAAACGTGAGCGTTTTTTTGCTCTATTTTATTAAGCAATCTTTCTAATTTAATATAGTTATATGGTTTTGTTAGCTTTTGCCGAAACATCTGCGGTTCAACTTGTGCCGGACGGTACGCTTTTTATTCACATCGCTTTAATCTTATTGATGATTTGGATTCTGAACCGAACATTTTTCCGTCCGATTAACCGCATTATCGAATCGCGTGAGAAAAACAAAGGCGGACATTCGGTTGAGTCGGAAAAACTTTTGAAAGAAGTTTCCGAAAAGGAAATTAAATATACGCAAGCAATGCTCGATGCGCGTTCAAAAGGTTACAGTTTGATTGAAAAAGAACGCACTAGGGCGTTAGGTAAAAAACAGGAAAAACTCGGCGCGGCGAAAGAAGAAGTCGGGCAAACGCTCGCGCAGGAAACAGCGGAGTTGGAAAAACAAACCGCCGAAGCGCGTCAGACAATCGCTGCCGAAGCCGCAAAAATGGCGGAAAAAATCAGTTCGAATATTTTGAAAGTTTAATTGAATGTTTTGAGTTCCGCCTTTAGGCGGCTAGGTTTCGTGCGTAAAGCCCGCTGAAGTGGGGACTCCAAACGATTTTGAAATCTGAAATTTTTAATATGTTAGCTTTTATTTACAGTTTTATTTTAATTCTTGCCGAAACCCAAAAAATCGGCGGCAATTGGTGGGAGAAAGCCGCGCCATATTTAAATTATCCGGGTTTTGAAGCGTGGAAATTTCTGAATTTGACGATTTTCATTCTCATCATGGTTTATCTCCTGAAAAAGCCTTTGAGTTCAGCCTTTAAAGCCAAACGCGAAACGATTCGCGCCGAACTCATCAAAGCCGAAGAAGAAAAACAAGCGGCACTTGCCAAACTGACTATCGCCGAAGCGAAACTCGCACGGATTGAATCGGAATCGGAAGAAATTACCGAAAAAGCCAAGCAGGAATCAAAAGTGGAAAAAGCACGCATTGCCAAAGAAGCGGAAGACGAAATAAAACGTCTGCAAGCGCAGGCGGCAAGCGAAATCGAGCGCAAATTGCAACAGGTCAAAGCCGAACTGCGCCGCTTTTCCGCAGAAGAAAGCATTCGTCTCGCGGAAGAAAAAATCAAGAAAAACATCAACGCGGCGAAAGACGCAAAACTTGTTAAAGCCAACCTTAAATCAATCGGAGGTTTAAACTAAAATGAGCGTTGAAACCGTTGCCCGCCGTTATGCGACGGCGCTGGCTGATGTCGTTTTGAAAGGCGGCGAAACCGAAGCCATCAAAACCGAACTTAAACTCTGGGAAGATTTAATAAAATCAAACAACAATTTGCGGACCGTTTTTGCAAATCCCGCGATTGCCCATCTCGGCAAGGAAAAAGTTTTGGAAGGTTTACTGGCAAAAACCAAACCGTCAAAAACAACGGCAAATTTCTTGCGTGTTCTTTTGCAAAACAGCCGTCTGACCGAACTCGCCGAAATTAATGAAAAATTCGCATCGGTTTTAGACGAAAGAAACGGAATTGTTTCGGCTGATGTCACTTCGGCCCGTCCGCTATCCGACGCTCAAAAAGCGGAATTTCAAGTGAATTTAACAAAATTAACGGGCAAAAAAGTAAATTTAACTTTTGATATAGACGAAAATATTATCGGCGGAGTCGTCACGCGAGTCGGTTCGACCGTCTATGACGGTTCGGTGAAAACACAATTAGAGAATCTTAAAGAACAATTGGTTAATGGATAATGGATAATGAATAATGGATAATTTTTCGGAATTCCATTATCAATTATCTACTATCCACTATCCATTAAAAAATTATGGAAGCAATTAAAGCCAACGAAATTAACGAAATTATACGTTCTCAGATTGAGAATTTTGATGCGAGTATGACCGTCGACGAAGTTGGAACGGTTATCAAAGTCGGCGACGGAATCGCTGAAATTCACGGACTCGAAAAGGTGATGGCGGGCGAACTGCTTGAATTTCCGCACTCGGTGCGCGGCCTCGCTCTGAACCTTGAAGAAGATAAGGTCGGAACGGTGCTTTTCGGCGATTTTCAAAAGATCAAAGAAGGCGACGAAGTAAAACGCACCCGCCGCATTATGAGCGTTCCGGTCGGCGATGCGATGATTGGTCGCGTCGTTGATGCGCTCGGGCAGCCGATTGACGGAAAAGGCGAAATTATCACCAGCGAATTTAATCCGGTCGAAAAAATCGCGCCCGGAATTATTGACCGTCAGCCCGTGAAAGAACCGCTTCAAACGGGACTCAAAGCGATTGACGCGATGGTGCCGATCGGTCGCGGACAGCGCGAACTGATCATCGGCGACCGCCAGACCGGTAAAACTGCGGTCGCGATTGATACGATTATCAACCAGAAAGGCAAAGACGTGATTTGTATCTACGTCGCCATCGGTCAAAAGGCTTCGACGGTTGCTCAGGTTGTGCAGAAATTAAACGATTTTGGCGCGATGGATTATACGATCGTGGTTGCGGCGACAGCTTCCGATCCGGCGGCGATGCAGTTTCTCGCGCCGTATTCGGGCGTTGCGATGGGCGAATTTTTCCGCGATAATGGTCGCCACGCTTTGACGATTTACGATGATTTGTCAAAACAAGCCGCCGCTTACCGCGAAATTTCACTGCTTCTGCGCCGTCCGCCGGGTCGTGAAGCGTATCCGGGCGACGTTTTTTATCTTCACTCGCGCTTGCTTGAAAGAGCCGCGAAAATGTCCGACGCTCGCGGCGGCGGAAGTTTGACGAGTCTGCCAATTATCGAAACGCAGGCGGGCGATATTTCGGCATATATTC
>JBDTZT010000152.1:0-7389 GCA_040005005.1 Actinomycetota bacterium | reverse complement strand
GGCGCGTTCGATGACGGTTTTCGGCGAAACCGTGTCGCCGACCGGAAAACCATCCGTAATCAAAATCACGGCGCGTTTCGGCAATTGATTTTTGATGGTCGGCGGCGATTTTTTTCGTAATAGCCGGATGGCTTCGTCAACGGCGTCATATGCGTGAGTCGAAAGACCGTCCTGGTCGCGTAAAAGTTTGTCGAAGGTTTTCTCCAGTTTTTGCGGTTTATTCGTAAAAGATTGAAGCGTTTTGACTTCCATTCCGAAAGTCAGCACCGCGAAATAAGAATTGTAATCGGCTAATTTTTTGACAAATTGTTGCAGCGCGGACTGGAGTTCGGTGAGTTCGTCGGTCGTCATACTGCCCGAAACATCGAGCGCGAAAATAATCGAAAGCGGACGATTTTCGTTTTGTTTGCGAATCGGTTCAAAAAAATCAACCGGCCGTTCAACGCCGTCCTCAAAAACTTTGAAATTTTTTGCATCAAGTCCGCGGACGGGTTTTCCGTCTTTGTCCGTGACCGTTACTTCAAAAGCGGCAAGCTCGGTATCAACACGTATTACATCGTCTGAATTCTGCGCGTGAGCGGCGAAGGTTGAAAAAATTAAAACAATAATCGAAAACAAAAAACCTATAATAAAAGAAACGGAAACCGGCAATTTTCCGCCAATTTGAAATTTTCGATTTTGGTTTCCGAAATCTAAAGCCATATTACAAATTTCAAAACTTTTTAATCTTCACAGGCGGCAAAACGATTGCGTCGGATTATATAATTACGTTGCTTTTTACCGTCTATTTAATTTAGAATGAATAGTATAGGAAAGTTAAGTTTCCTAAAAATCTCAAAATGGATTTTTATTTAATTTAAACTGATTTCTATTCTATCTTAAAATCTCCTATAACTTAACCAAAAATTTGACTCTGCCAATATTTATTGACTTTGCCGTAAATTTTGCCGGTTTATTTACTCAATTTCAGATGAAAGAAAACTTTTTATATTGCCTCAATTGTTAATTGCGATCATTCAATTTGACCGAATTTTGTCATTGTGAGCGGTCAAATTGACCGAGATTTTACCATTGGCTTTAATCATCGGGCATTTTCTTCAATAAATATCTAACTATTTCATTCTTCACGGCTTGGCACGAAAAATGATATATTTTTATCTTCGTTTCGGTTAATTCCGCAGGCGAAAATTCTCAAAAAAATCGTAGGATTTCTTGTAATTCGACGGGTTCTTTTTGGAGAAACAGAAATGGAAAAAATGAGCCTCGTCGGCTATAATCTGAAAGCAAAAATTTTTTGGAGCATTTTGCTCTGCCTCAGTCTTACTTTGCTTGGATTTGCCGTCTTTCAGTTAACCGAATTTTCTTTCCGGCAACTATTGGTTTTGGGAATTGGGCTGGTCGTTTCCGCTTTTGCTAATCAACATCAAACTAAAATCCCTAAAACTTCAAGTAATTTTTCAGCAAAGGAAGTAATTGTTTTTTGGGGAATTATCTGGCTTGGTCTTCCGGGCGGAGTTCTATTGGCCGTGAGCGCATCTCTCGCCCAGCTTAACATTAATCAAAAAAACAAGGTTCAATGGCTGTTTGGCGTTTTTGTTAATGTTTGCGCCACTTTTGCCGCCGCCAGTGTTTTTTATCTGGCTTTGGGTCTTTTGGCTGATTTTAAGCCGATTATCGTTGCTGAAGAATCGGTTGAATGGCAATGGTTAATAGCCGCCACCGTTTTGATGACGCTGACGCATTACATTTTATCGGCGATTTCCAATTTAATATTTCTCTCTTTTGCAGACGAATATTCAATCGAAGAGCTTTGGAAAATAAATTTTTCGGAGATGGCGGTAACTTATATTTTATCAATAACCGCCGCATTTTTCCTGCATTATTTGTTTCTTGAATTCGGTTTGCCTTTTGGCTTGGTAATCTTGCCAATAGCGGTTGTCAGCCATTTTGCTTATCGCATTCACATCAAAAGATTGGAGCAAAAAACCAAAGAAATCGGTGAAGCCAGCCGGATTCATCTAGCAACTGTCGAAGTTTTGGCGACGGCAATTGATGCCCGCGACCAGGTTGGTGTCGGACACGTTCGCCGGACACAGATTTACGCCGTTGGAATGGGTGAGATTTTAGGTTTATCTGACCACGAAATTAATGCACTGAATACCGGCGCACTGCTTCACGACATCGGAAAACTCGCGGTGCCCGACCATATTTTGAATAAACCCGGAAGACTGACCCCGGCCGAGATGGAAAAAACCAAAATCCACGCATCGGTTGGCGCGTCAATTTTAGAGAAAGTAAATTTCAATTGTCCGGTTGTCCCGACTGTCAAATATCACCACGAATGTTGGGACGGAAGCGGCTATCCTGAAGGTTTGATCGGAAGCGAAATTCCGCTGACCGCACGAATTTTATCGGTTGCCGATGCATATGATACATTGCGCGGTGCGCGTCCGTATCGGGCGGCGGTTTCGCGTGAAGAAGCGCGAAAATTTCTTATCAATGGTGCGGGAACACAATTTGACCCGAAAATCGTTGATGTTTTTCTGCGTAATCTGAAAAAATTTGAAGTCGCGGTTGAAGCCGAAAAACTTTCTTATAATCAAGAAGATCAAACGACTGACGAATCGTTTATTTATCATCACGACGGTAATTCAAAAAGTTATGTCGAGCAAATCAAACGTGCTAATCGGGAAGTTTTCACGCTTTACGAACTGGCGAGAATTTTTAGTTCGTCTTTGAATTTAGTCGAAACATTTTCGCTGTTTGCAGAAAAAATCGGCGAACTCGTGCCTTTTGACACCTGCATCATTTATCTTTCGGACGAAACCGGAAGCAAGGCGCATGCGGTTTATACGGAAGGGAAAAATGCCGCCGCACTCTTAAATCGTTCGGTCAAACCGGGCGAAGGCGCGACCGGCTATGTTTTGAAAAAGCGACAGCCGGTTTGCAATGTCAATCCGGGTTTGGATTTTTCATTCTGCCAGCTTGAATTTGTTCAGGAATATTCGGCGATGGCTTCGCTGCCGCTGATTGCCGATGAAAAACTGCTCGGCGCAGTTTCGATTTATTCGTGTGCGCTGGAAAACTACGAAGACGAGCATTTGCGTTTGCTCGAAACGGTTTCGCGGATTGCTTCCGACGCGATTTCAAAATCAATCTATCATGCTGAAACCGAAACACGGGCATTGACCGACCCGATGACGGCTTTGCCGAATGCGCGAAGTTTGCAAATTCAGTATGAAAAAGAAGTTGCGCGTGCCGACCGCAATGGTAGCCGTTTTCAGGTTTTGATGCTCGATCTTGACGGATTCAAAGCCGTCAACGACACTTTTGGACATAAAGTCGGCGACAAATTGCTCAGAGAACTTTCAAAAGTTATGCGCGGACAATTGCGTGATTACGATTTTCTGGCGCGTTATGCGGGCGATGAATTTGTCGCAATTATTCCCGAAACCGATGAAATATCGGTTGAAGAATTGTGTCAGAGAATTGAAAAATCCGTGAGCGATTTTATCTTACCGGTCGGCGACGGAAAATTTGCGCGGGTTGGCATCAGCATCGGCGCGGCGACATATCCAAGCAGTGGCGAAACGATTGATCAGATTATCATTGCCGCCGACAAAGCGATGTATAACGTAAAAGCTCAACGCAAACAACTAAAAGAGCAGGATTTAGAAAAATTGCAACAAGAAAAGCAACAATTATTGCAAAAAACACCAATTGCGCCAAAACCGATTGCGGTGCGCCCGGTTGAACCGACGATGATTCAAAGCGAAGATATTATCATCGAAGCAACCGCCGAGAGTTTTGTCGTCGAATTGGACGAAAGCCACATTATTTCATCCGCGATAAATTAAAAACAGTTCCAAGTTTTAAGTTTCAAGTTTGAGTAAATTTCTTTTAACCTGGAACTTTGAACTTTAAAACGCTTGTGAAAATCTGAAATGGAGTTGTTCTTTTCGCACTTGGAAAATCGCGTTCGGTGCGTTGTTCGGCTGCGGAATTAAAAAGCGCGGCGGATTGAGCAAATAGCCGTAATCAACTCCGAATTCCCCGCCGATCGGGGCTTTGATGCGCAAACCGAGACCGACCGTATGCGACCAGACAGCACGAAAGTTGGTTCCGAAGACATCGTTTGCGACCGTCTTCGGCGGATTAAAAATATCACTGACGCGCCGGAAAACATTGCCGCCGTCATAAAACGGCACGGCGCGGATTGATTTTGTGAGCGGAACGCGCGCTTCCAGATTAACAATCGCCAAAGCATTGCCGCCAAACGGCACGGTGAACGGAGTCAGCGAAACAATTTCACCTTTGCTGTTGCGAAAAATTCCCTGCGGCACAATCGCGATGCGTGGACCGGCTGATTCAAAGTCAAAACCTCTCAAACTCGTTGAGCCACCCGCGAAAAATCTTTCGCTAATCGGTAAAATTCCGTCAAGTCCGGGAAATTGTGATGACGAAAAGCGATTGCCTTTCGAAAAAACATTTGCCAAACCGACCACCGCGCGTCCGGCAAAAGTGGTGTTCTTTAATAACGGGACGGTATAAAAACGATAATAAGACGCTTGGAATTTTTGAAATCCAATATTGGCACCCAAAAATGGGACGGAAACATTATATTCCGCCGTCAAATATTCGCCTTTTGTCGGGTCGCCCGGATTGTAGCGGCACGGGTTGCCGACCTCGCCTTTCGCGATAATTTCCAAAAGTGAATATTTGATAGCGCAATTTTCACGCGTGTCGCGCACGAATGTCGCGCCAAAACCCGATGTGCGGATTCTCGCATCGGGAAGCAGCAAATCTTTGATCAAAAGACTTTCGACATTGAAAAGCCGCACGTCTTCAAACTTGTATCGGACAAACAGAATGCTTCGTTTTTTAACGCTCACGGTGCGGCTTGTTTCCATTGAGAGCGTGAGCCGATTGATGGTCGGACTGCCCGTCTTAATTCCGAATTCATCAATCGGATTACCGTTTGCATCAATCCGTTGAACGATACCAAATGTTCCTTTATCGAAAACCGAACGGAAAAATCGTGTCACGGTCGAATCGCGCTGATACTGCGCCGTAAAAGTCAGAGGCGCGAATCTGACGATCCCGTCCGCATTTTTGCCGTCGCGCAAAAATCGCGGATTGATAAAATCAATCTGCGCGAATTGCTGCAAACGACTGAGACGAAGGCGGGCGCCGCCTTGCTGAAGATTTCCGAAGAGGTTGAAATGCCGGATATCGAAAAAGCCGAACGGTCCGGCATCGGTCGAAAAACCACCGCCGTAAGTCAAAAGTCGCGGGGCTTGTTCTTCGACATTGATAATCACGTCGGTCAAACGGCTTCCGTCCGCGTTTTCGCCTGCCGGTTCGGGTTTGATTTCGACGCGCTTGAAAGCATCGGTCGCGTAAAGATTTTGCTCGCTGGAAAAAATATCGGCGGCGCGAAGAACTTTACCGACGCTCAAAGTAACCGTTTTCAAAATCGCTTCCCGTTTGGTCTTATCGTTTCCATTGACCAAAATGCGATTAATAAAAACTTTTTTCCCTTCATTTTCGATGTTGTAAATTATTTTTACGCGGTCTTCGGCGGTGTCCGCGCCTAATTCGACAATCGAATAACTGATTTTCGCATCATAAAAACCTTCATTCGAGTAAAATTCCGCGAGTTTTCTTTGCCCGTTGCGAATGCGCGCACGTGAATAATTTTGACCGATCAGATTCGGCAATTCGGTTTTCAAAGTTGCGGCGGGAAAAGCATTATTGCCCGTAATATCAACGTCGTTAATCCGGGTCGGTTTTCCTTCTTCGACGACGAAGGTGATGATTAAATCTTCGCCGTTCGGCGAAACACCTTGATTGACCGAAACTTTTGCATCGCGGTAGCCGAGTTCGCGCATCAGCGACCGAACGGTTTCGACATCTTCTTTGAGCAGTTCCGCGCTCGTGTAGCCGTTTCCGTAACCAAGATAAGGAATGATCCCCAAAACAGATGCTTTCTGCGATTCGAGAACGGTTCTGACTTCTTCAATCGGCAACAAATTTGTGCCTTGGATGCGAATATCAACAAGTTTCAATTGGCGGTTGAGATCTGCCTGATATTTAACTCCGACCGTCCGGTTGGTCAAATCCGCGCCGCTTAAAGACGAGCACAAAAGATTGGTTTCGTTGACCGTATAGCTGGCTTCGGTTTCGGTCAGCACCGGCAAAACGGAGCAAACCGGCGTCACGTCGGCGAAAAAATAGCCTTTTTCCTGAAAGTAATTTTCCAGACGGCGTTCGCCCTCGACAATCGCCGAATAATCGAGCGTTCCTTCGCGTTTTATCGGTAAAAGTTTGGTTTGCGTTGCTTCACCGACTTTTTCGCCTTTGGCTTCAACCGTCACTTTGATTGTCGCGCCGACTTTGCCCGTCAGTTCGATATTGATCGTATTGGTTTCGGATTCAAAAACAACTCGCGGTTCGGTTAGTTCCGGCGCGAAAAAATTCTTCTCGCGCAAGGCTTTGCGGATTTGCTCTAAATCCTGAGTGAGTTTTGTGCGTGAAAAAAGTTCACCTGGTTTTAATTTTAATTTTTCACTAACTTTGGCGGTGTCAAAACCTGTTATGTCAATTTTGAATTCACCGACTTTGGCTTGTTCGTTCGGCGTCACATTGAACGTCACGCCGACTTTGGTTTCGATAGACGAAGGTTTTTGGGCAAACGTCACTTCCGATTTGTAATAACCGCGTTCCCGCAAATACTCCAAGATCGTGCTGGCATTATTTTGTAAAATTTGTTCGCTAACGGCATTTCCTGAGGTGACGAGATTTAACTTAAAAAGCAGTTCGTCTTCCGTAACTTTTTCGCCAACCGTATTGCCGACGACCACCGAAACTTGTTCGGCTTGAGTTTTGCGTTTGATGATAAAGCGCAAATGAACTGAATTGGTGCCGATTTCACTTGCTTCGACCGTTATGGAAACAACTTTTTTGGTATCGTAAATTGCCTGAATCGCTTCCCGAATCTTAACGCTTGAATATGTTTCGCCGAGCGTGTTGCGGGCAATCAGACGAAACTGTTCGGCGGCGGAAAGGTCGCGGTCATTGCCCTCGAAAGTAATATCAATCGGCTCGGCAATTTGGCGATCTTCGTATTTATTTTGAGCAAAAGCGAAAGAAGGCAAAAGGCAAATGGCAAATGGCAAAAATAAAAAGTAAGAAGCAAAAAACAAACTTTTATTATTTACCATTTGACACTTTTTTAGCAGCGTTTTCGAGATTGTGCGATTCAAAATAATTTCTTCCCTTCCTTGTTTTTGCCTTTTTACTTTTACCTTTTGCCTTTTTACTTTGTTTTTGCCTTTTAAAATCTCTTTCGCAAGCGAATTTCAAAACTAAAATTATCCTTGTTCCGCG
>JBDTZT010000151.1:0-7412 GCA_040005005.1 Actinomycetota bacterium | reverse complement strand
ACCTTTCCCGACGGAAATGCTCGACGCCGAAGAAGAGATGGCGAATCTGATCCGCAAACGCGGAAATGAATACGGTTCGGTCACCAAACGCCCGCGCCGCTGCGGCTGGTTCGATGCGGTGGCGACGAAATATGCCGCCGAACTAAACGGTTTCGATTCTCTCGCGCTGACAAAATTGGACGTGCTCGATGCGCTCGAAGAAATAAAGGTCTGCGTCGGTTACGAAATTGATGGCAGACGCATGGATACTTTCCCGGCGGTTTCTTATGATCTGGCGAAAATTAAACCGGTTTACGAAACGCTGGAAGGTTGGCAAAGCGAAACTTTAGGAACCACCAAAATCGAAGATTTACCGGTCAAAGCGCGTGAATATGTCGAGTTTCTGTCAAATTCGATCGGTGTCGAAATCGGTCTTATCTCGACCGGACCCGAACGCGACCAAACGATTATTTTGCCGGACTCGGTGATGGAAAGTTGGTTTAAGAGCTAGATTTCTGTGATATATTTCACTTGGAACTTGCCAAATTGAGTTTGAGTAGGTAGAATCTAAAATTCGGTTTGAGGTTGAAGTATTTCAACCTTAGATGAGTGGTCCGATAGCTCAGTTGGTAGAGCAAATGGCTTTTAACCATTGGGTCGCAGGTTCGAGCCCCGCTCGGATCACCATTATTTTTCAATAGTTTAGGGTAATCAATTTGGTTACCCTTTTTTTGTTTGTGTGCCTAGAGTGTGCCAACTCTTCGAACCAGAGGATCGCAGGTTCGAATCCTGCCGGGTGTACCATTTTATATATTTTATTTTCAATAAGATAGAAGACTAAAAAGCAAGCCGTTCGAGCTTGCTTTTTTGCGTTTGTGTGCCAATAGTGTGCCAAATTCTTTTTGGTCTTTTCTTGAATGATTTAAAGTAAGCGCATTTGTTTAATAGGTTTTTGACATTACGGTTATCTATTACTTTCGTTACTAAATCCTAAAACTGCAAAAATTCGATTCTAATAAGGCTTTTATTAGTCGAAACAGTTGAAATGTATAATTAAAACTTTCACTTTGAAGAAGTAGAAAAATAGTTATTTGGTTGTGAAATAGACAATCTGTTATAATGATTTATTTCAAAAAGCACCCTTTTTGATATATTTCTGGCAATAAACTGGAAATGTATAAATTTTCGATAAATTCTATCCAAATTATCTTCTCAAGATTATATTGCCGGAACTAGTTGCCAACGCAGGAGGAATCGATTAAATGACCACAATGCAAAAAGTGAAGGTGGAAAATGGCTAATCATACTGTTGTTCAAGGAGATTGCTTTTTGAGCATTGCGGAAAAATATGGGTTTTTTTGGGAAACTCTTTGGAATCACCCGAACAATGCAGAACTGAAAAAAAAGCGCGAGGACCCGACAATTCTTTATCCGGGAGATGTGGTTTTCGTACCCGAGAAACGTCTTAAAGAAGTCAGCGAACCGACTAACCAGGTGCATAAATTCAGGGTCAAAAACGTTCCTGTCAAATTCAGTATCCGCCTTCTCGACGACGACGATTCGCCGCGGGCGAATCTAAACTACATCTTGGAAATCGACGGCAAGGAATTTACCGGAATGACCGACGGAAACGGGGCAATTAGGATTTCGATTCCTCCCGAAGCTAAAAAGGGGAAACTTATATTGACTGATGAAAATGAAGAATACGATTTATATCTCGGTCACCTGGATCCGATTGAAAAAATCTCGGGAGTGCAAGCCAGATTAAAAGGACTCGGATATTACAACAGCGAAACTTCTCAAGCGGTAAATCCTGAAACTGAACAAGCTGTTAAAGATTTTCAGGAAGCATATAAACTAGAGCCTACGGGACAAATAGATGACGCGTTCAGAAGTAAATTAGAGAGTATCTACGGAAGTTAAATTACATTTATTTTTGAAACTTTTTAGAAAAATGCCATGGCAAACGGAAAAATTAACCGGCGTCAAAGAGTAACAAAAACTCCGTTAACGGGCGAACAAAAAAACACCTTGAAGCGCGAACCGTTAATTGTGGCGCTGCAATTGAGGTTTATTGATTGCGAAGGAATCATTAGACCTTTTCCAAAGGATTTTGAAGCTGAAATAATCTACGGAAACAATCAAAAAACGGAGATTCGAAAGATAGATAATGACGAAGGTAAATTGATTTTTCCTCTGTTGAGAGATGATGCTAAAAAATATAAGTTTTTACGCCTTCAATTCGTTTCTAAAGATAAAAATCACATCATCTGCGAAAAAAGAGGTGAAGCCGGCAAGACGGCGACGCTCGGCAACCGTCCTATTGCAGATGAGAAAGCAAAGCAAGGACAAAGGTTTTTCAAATTGCCCCCGCGTTGGTCGCTCTTAACTTCGGAATGGGCGGTAGCAACAAATGAGAAAATCTTCGACAAGACAGCAAAAGAAAAGAAATTTCTGCTTCTTGAAGACAACAAGGAGCGCAGCATCGGCACTCGTGAAGAACCTGTCAAAATGCTTTTGAATCCGAATTGGCAGTATCTAAGATTCGAGTTCTTTGACCGCTACTACGGACATTCTACCGACCACGGCAATAAGCCAATAAGCATTCCGGCAATAACTGTCGAAGGCTTTTACAAAGCCAAATCAGACACGACGACTCAAGATGTGCGAAGTAATTGGGTAATACTTCAAGACGATGACGAAAAGAAAATTATTCAGTGTCTGCCTTGGATATTGCAGGCAAAAACCGACGGAACAGCCGAGCCGAAACCCGATAAAGATTCGTCGCTTCATTTCAAACAACCCGAGGACACTTACGTCATTTCTGAATCTGCAACCGTCAGAAAGCTAAAAAGTTTCACCCGTCCGTTTTCTCCAACCGATGCCGATTCTTTGAAGCCCGGCGCAAATCGTTTGAAGCATTACGACTTGCCGGAACTTTGGAAATCGCAAAAGTATTGGTGTCGGTTGTCTGACAATAAAACCGAACAAGGTTTTTTTGAAAAGATGGCGGACAAGAAAACTATGCGACAAAAGCCGCTCATCTTCTCGCTCGATGACATAGTTCTGACGGACGACAAGATAGCGCCTCTTTCCATACGCGACACGGACAAAGTAGTTGTCTTCTATCACGAGTTTCTCGATGCCGTCGCAGATGCGAATAAAAGGGGCGACGGCGGAAGAACCGGTGCGACCTATTTGAAGAACGGACTTTATAAACCCGGTCCCGATTTGGTTGAAGCGATAACAAAGGCGTCGGATGATGCGAAAGCCGCTGAGAAAGCAAAGCTGGAAAAAGAAGCCAGAGAAACAGCAGTAGCCGCGCGGAAGAAGCTGGAAGAAGATAATGCCAGAGCCGCCGCCGAAGGCATAGCAACAACCGCCCTCAAAACCCCGACCGAAATTACCGAAGCCGGCGACAAAGCTGTTGCTGATGTGGCAACGGATGTGGCTGCTCAACAACGAATCACAGACGCGGGTAACACGACTGTCGCAAATGTTTCTACCGACCCGACGGCGCAAACCAAAATCAATACCGCAGGAAGAAACGCCGCAACATTGGCTGACGCGCCGTTACAAGCAAAACTCAAAGGCGCGGCAAAACAAAAAACTGCGGAAGAAAAAACTGCCGGAGAAACAGCAGTCGCCGCACGGAAGAAGCTGGAAGAAGATAATGCCAGAGCCGCCGCCGAAGGCATAGCGACAACCGCCGGCAAAAACCCGGCTGAGATTACAAAGGCAGGCGATAAAGCTGTTGCTGATGTGGCTAAGGATGCCGCGGCGCAACTGCGAATTAAAAACGCGGGCGATGCCGCCGTTTTGAATGTCGCCACCGACGTACCGACTCAAACCCGGATCACGAATGCCGGAAAAGCCGCCGAAGATGACGCAATCGCGTTTCCATTCAGCGATGTTCTCAGGCACGAAGAAGTTCCGAATTACATCTCGGATTATCCGCATTGGTCGCGGCTGGTGATATGCAACGGAAACTTGTTCGATGTCTTTGACAAGCGCACAACAACCGGCGATGTCATCGGCGCAAGAGCAGCCGTCCGTTGGGTTGACGCAACGCCTTCGGGCATCGGCGTAGCGGCAGGGGCTGCTCTGAGTCCGCGTCCGGACTTCACTCCGGTAACGGCGCAACAAGACGAAGCTTTTTACATTGTCCAGCCATACTTTCAGCAGAAATTTTTTGTTCGTTCAAAGCATGGAACAGCGCAGGCTAATCGTTCACAAGGGGTTTATGACGAATGGGGTTCGCCTATCGCAAATGACGATGCGAAAGTTGCTAAAAACGCGCGTACCGATATGGCGTTACTTCGCACCAGCAACTATAAAGACACTAATGAAGAAACAGTAGTCTTTCGTTATCACCGTCTAAGTTTTGATTTCACTTCCGAAGAAAGTCTTTTGAATCCGACCGGTCCGCCGCCCGCCGGCATACAAGCCAAACGAATAAAATGGGTCAGCACTTTTGTAAAAACTTCTGCTGACAGATGGAATGGCAATGATGACATAAACAACTCTCGTGCTTGGATAGTCGAGGACAAAGCTACTAACCCAAAACTACGCACACAGGTTGTCAGCTTTTTTCAGCGTCTTGATAAAACCAACGCGCACTTTCACATCAAGACAGTTAAGGACACAAAACCTGATGGTTCGAGGCAACCATCTTCAATGGAGGCTTCACTAGGCGATGGGAATTTTCAAGTCAGTGCCGGTTCCAGGAAGGATGCGACAGGTAACTTTCCGGGCGCACATGAAATGGGTCACGCAGGCGGTCAACCCGATGATTATGCACCCAGCATAAAAGGTCAAACGGGTTTCGGTTCAAATCATACTCCGGGCACACCTTTCATTCTTGATATTAATGCCATGATGAAATCGAACAGGCAGGTTCGCGCGCGTTCGTATTGGCATATAACGGAATGGTTGCGCCAATTGAATCCGTTCACTAATACAAAATTTCAAATCGAACACGGCGGCTACATTTACAAAGTTCCGCACTACAATCACGCCGACCGTCCGGGGCGCAACTACACGCATTGGGCAGTTAAAGCAAAGATTTTTCATGATGTAGTAGACCCCATTTGTTTCGATTCATATCTTTACTTTTTAGGACAGGATGAATACAGCAGAGTTGTTTTGCCAAGCCAACCCGACGGCATCATGGTTGTTTCGATAAAACTGTTATTTAATTTCCAGGGATACACGAATGACGACAAGATAATTGAGCACATCTTCACTAGGATTAACCAAAAGATAAACACGGCATTAAACAAAAAACGCGTACACGCACGGTTTTCTTTGCCCGGCATCAATCGCGGTGGAGCAAATACTTTCGAGAAATGTATGCTCCATTTTTCGCCGCGCTTTGAAGTTACCGCCGGAATGCCCGCGCATTTGAAACTTAAAATTAAAACGCCCGCCGATCCTCCTGCCGCTACAACTCTTCCGGTAGCCGGTGGAGGCGGTAACTATTTGATAGAGGATGACACTGTCCCTTCTGAAGGACCATTTAGTCTGGCAGAGATGTATTCATTCATTCAGAATGGTCAAATATTGCCTGATACTCAGGTTGATGATGGCAGCGGCATGGACGAAGCTAACAATTTTCCTGATCTGCAAACGCTTTTTGATGTGTATTATTGGTACGAAGATGGAGGCGTCGTTGAGGGTCCGAAAACTTTGCTGGAACTATACAATCTGGCTAAAGCAGAAACAATAAAATGGAATACACCTGTTGTTGGTCCCGGTTGGGGCGGAGATGGTGTAAACGCGGATGAGATAGCGGATATATTGCCGGCATTAAAACGATGGTTTTATGAAGATAGCGGCGGAAGCGAGGTCGGTCCGTTCACCGAAATTCAAATGCACGATAATTTTAATACTGTTCCCATCATCATAGATGATGATACGAGCGTAACAGGAGGACATACAGATAACGTTTGGTGTCCGGCAGAAGATTGTGAGGAACTTGAAGCCGAGTTCAAAGGCGATGTTAAGCCAAGAACATTGGACTTCCGTTTCCCGATTTATCCCGGCACATTGGGTGGTTTAGATCCCGTTGTAAAGCACCTTGAAAATGTTGTTTTCAAAAGTGTTTGCCAAATGCTCGGCTTGAGCGTCAAAGATACCGATGTCAATTATTATGGAAACGCAGATGCTTACAAGGATATTGTCAAAGCCTGTGTTAATGATAATGCGTTGAATCCAACGATGTCGCGTCCTGTAACGTGATGTATAAATTTTATGGCTGATGAATTTCGCAAGATATTATCCGATAAAGCAGAAACTCCGAACGAGACACGGAAGATTCATTCTTTGTCTTCGCCGTTCGCGCTGACGCCTGAAACGGTTGGCGACAATCTAAACTCCTGTCGCCCGTTTGTGAACGACCGTCTCAATTCAAGATTGGCTCAAACGCTTCCCGTCGGTGATTGGACAGTGCGTAGCGACACTTCATTAGAACCGGGCTTGCGACCAAAACATATATTGCACGCCTCCGACCGCATCATTATTCAAGGCGATGGACCTTGGCAACTTTTCGATAGAGACTGCAATTCACTGGCGCGGGGTTATCTCGACAGCAGCGATGTACTTCTCGACGCGGCGAATAAGTTGTTCTACTTGTCGGACGCGGCAGGAATGATTGAGGCATACAACCTTGATGACGGCAACAGAGCGTTTTCGGCATCACTGCTTTTCGGACACGCTTATTATCGTTCGTTCATGGCGCGAATAAACGAACGAATGATCGTCGTCAGCACCGAACGTGAAATAGACCTAGATTCAGAAGAGAAACTCGATACTTCAACAATAGAAGTTCTCAAGTTTGATGAAGAACAAAAGATTGACCAAGACGGGATATTAACTTCCGTTAATGTTGTTGCCGAACTGATACGAAAAACTCTTTTGCTTTTATCAGCATTTCAAGACGAAACTCTGGTCGTGGCAACCGAAAATCAAATCTGTCTGATAAATTTAGACCTGCAAATCAAAACCGCCATCAATGGAGAATTCACGCCTTTGGTGATGAGTTTGAACGATGCAGGAATTGTCTATCTTGTCGTAACGGACAATGGAGTTCCGAAACTTAGGTCTATCAAACCGAACGGCGAAAGAATATTTTCGGCTGAATTACCGGAAAAAATGTTGGATGTCGTTTATCCGCCGATTATTACTTACGATCATCGAGTTTTTTTGATTAAAGATGATTATTTGATGGCTTTTAACGCAGGCGGACGCTGCCTTTGGGAATATAAAACGGATAATCCAATCGCCGGTCCCGATGAAATCCCCGGCACCGCCGACGATACTCCGAACGCCGTCAATTTAATTACTCAAGTAACGGTTAGATTAAAAGTCGCCTCGACTGAAAATGACGAACAGACCGGCAAGCCGGCGGTTATTACTTTAAGCGCGACGTTTAG
>JBDTZT010000002.1:0-24596 GCA_040005005.1 Actinomycetota bacterium | reverse complement strand
ATCTCTGAATCAAGCGGTATTTACAAATATTTTTCCACAAATCACGATTTTAAGTTGGAAATACAATTTATTACCAAAAATTCGTTTGAGAAAAAAGAAGTTCTGCAGGCTCTCAAAGAAGTATTTGATGCAGTTAAAGCCGGAAGCTAAATAAATTTCCCCGCAGCAAGCTGACGGAGTATTAAACCCTATGCGAATAAAATTTTTGATAATAATTACATAATCTTTATTATCGGACGCAAATGGTATTCAATTTTAAACTATCATTCACTTTGTTTCCGTTCATTCAAAAATAACCAAAACAAATCTGCTTTTGACAGTTCCCTTTCAAAAAGCTAAAATTGCCCTTTTGTTATTCTACCCGAATAATTATCTTTCTCTTTATAAGGAGTTTTCAAAAATTGAGCAACGCAAATTTTTTATTTACTTCCGAATCAGTGACGGAAGGACACCCCGATAAAATTGCCGATCAGATTTCTGATGCGGTTCTTGATGCAATTTTAGAACAAGACCCGTTTGGTCGAGTTGCGTGCGAAACGCTCGTCACGACCGGACTGGCGGTTATCGCAGGTGAAATTACCACGAATGCATCAGTTAATTACAAAAAAATCGTTCGTGACACGATTGACGACATCGGCTATAACAATGCCAGTTATGGATACGACTGCAACACCTTAAGCGTCATGGATGCGGTCGGCACCCAATCGCCGGACATCGCGCAAGGGGTGGATACGGGCGGCGCAGGCGACCAGGGATTAATGTTCGGGTTTGCTTGTAATGAAACCCCGGAATTAATGCCGCTGCCGATTCAATTGGCACATAATTTAACAAAACGATTATCGGACGCACGCCGAAGCGGCGAATTAAATTATCTTCGTCCCGACGGAAAATCGCAGGTGACCATTGAATACCGTGACGGACAACCGTTTCGGGTTGAAGCCGTGGTGATCTCTACGCAACACGCCGACGATGTCACAACCGAACAACTTCGCGCCGATATTCTTGAAAAAATCATCAAAACCACCGTTCCGCCTGAACTTTTAGACGAAAACACCAAATTTCATATCAATCCAACCGGACGTTTTGTGGTCGGCGGCCCGATGGGCGATGCCGGTTTAACCGGACGTAAAATTATTGTTGATACCTACGGCGGCTATGCTCCGCACGGCGGCGGTGCTTTTTCGGGCAAAGACCCGACGAAAGTTGACCGTTCGGCGGCTTATATGGCACGTTATATCGCCAAAAATATTGTTGCCGCCGGTTTGGCTGAAAAATGCACCGTGCAGTTAGCATATGCGATTGGGGTTGCCGAACCGGTTTCGGTTCTGATTGACACCCACGGCACCGGTCGCATAGATGACGAAAAACTTTCGGTCATCGTCCGCGACAATTTTAAATTAACGCCGAAAGACATTATCGAAACGCTCGATTTGCGCCGTCCGATTTACAAAGAAACCGCCAAATTCGGTCACTTTGGACGCACCGGCAACGAATTTACATGGGAACAAACCGATAAAGCCGAGACTTTAAGAAATCAGGCACTTGGAACCGCTTCGGGAATCTAATTCAATTTTGAATTGCGAATTAAAAATTACGAGTTGTTTTATCGTAATTTCTAATCCGTGATTCGTAATTTTTTAAAATATACATTATGGCAAAAGAAGGAATTTCAATGGAATACGATATAAAAGACATCAACCTTGCACCGCAGGGTAAACAAAGAATCGAATGGGCCGATCGTGAAATGCCGGTGCTTCGTTTAATTCGTGAGCGTTTTGAGCTTGAGAAGCCGCTGGCGGGGATTAAATTAGTCGCTTGCGCGCATATCACGACCGAAACGGCAAATCTTGCCCGGACACTGCAAGCGGGCGGCGCCGAATCGATTCTGATCGCTTCAAACCCCCTTTCAACCCAAGATGATGTGGCGGCTTCGCTGGTTGCCGATTGGGGCATTCCGGTTTTTGCTCTCAAAGGCGAATCAACCGAAACTTATATGCGCCACCTCCGCAATGCGCTGGAATCAAACCCGAATATCATCATTGACGATGGTTCTGACGTGGTGGCGACGATGCTCAAAGAAAAGAAAGAACTGAGCGAAACCATCATCGGCACTACCGAAGAAACAACGACCGGCATCGTACGCCTCAAAGCGATGCAGAAAGCGGGCGTTTTAACTTTCCCATCCATTGCCGTCAACGATGCGCAAACCAAACATTTCTTTGATAATCGCTACGGCACCGGACAATCAACGCTCGACGGCATTATCCGCGCCACCAATATTTTGCTGGCCGGTAAAAACTTTGTCGTCGTCGGCTACGGCTGGTGCGGTAAAGGTGTCGCCATGCGCGCGCGCGGAATGGGGGCCAGCGTCATCGTCACCGAAATTGATCCGATCAAGGCGATTGAAGCCATTATGGATGGTTTCCGCGTTTTGCCGATGGGCGAAGCCTGCCAACTCGGTGATTTCTTTGTGACCGTGACGGGCAATCGCCACGTGATTGACAAAGAACATTTTGAATTGATGAAGGACGGCGCAATCGTCGCCAACAGCGGACACTTCGATTTGGAACTCAATCTCGACGCGCTTCGTGAAATGTCCGATTCGGTCACCACCCGCCGTCCTTTTGTCGAAGAATACGCGAAGAAAGGTGGCAAGAGCGTCATCGTTCTCGGCGAAGGACGTTTGATTAACTTGGCGGCAGCCGAAGGTCATCCGGCTTCGGTGATGGATATGTCATTCGCTAACCAGGCACTCTCGGCTGAATATCTCGTTAAAAACCAAGCCACTTTGACGGCTGGCGTACATGTTCTCCCGTCGGAAGTTGATCAGGAAATTGCAAGTCTCAAGCTTCGTTCGCTCGGCGTTTCGATTGATACGCTGACCCCCGAAATGCTCGAATATATGTCGAGTTGGGAGACCGGAACTTAAAACCAAGTAAAAAAGTAAATAAAAAAAGGCAAAAGTTTGGAATTATCCTTTCTTTTGCCTTTTGCTTTTTTACTTTTCAAGATGTTTTTGAAATTATGTCCTGACTTTTGTGAGAAGATAAACTCCAATAATGGAAAACAGAAATAATGGTGTCCAAACGGCGAATTTCGGCGGTAGATTGCCGTTTAGACCGGCTTGTTCAAAGGCGCTCGAAACTCCCATATAAACAAGCCAAACCGCGACCGCATAGCCGATTGTCAGAACTCTTCCCTTGCGGTTTAGAGAGAGCGCAAACGGCGCAGTGAAAAGCGTGATTAAAAACGGTAGAAAAGGTGTCGAGTATTTTTTCAGTAAGGCAACTTCCAGATTCCTTTGTTCGGTTTCCGATTCTGCCTCGTGCATCTGATATTTTGTTTCAGCGGAACTCAGATGACTCGGCTTTTGATTGAGATTATTAAACGGATTTTCATTTTCAGCCAACTCAATACTAGAAACTGTTTGAGTATCCAGAGTTTGATCTCTCAAAAGCGTTTTTTCCGTCTTCCCCAAAACGATTTTATCCGCTTGCCAAACAGCATTTTGTGTTTTGTAAATTGCTGAAAGTTTCGGACTGTCGCCCGCAAATTCGTAAATCGTCAGATTATTGACTTTCTGATTGGAATTTGCCTCTTTTTCGGCGGTTTCAAATGAGTAAATGCGATTTTGGTTCGCCACCCAATACTTCCCTTCCTTTTTCTCCAAAACACCACGATTTCGGATTTGCGTTCTGATCGTATCCTGAATCTGATTTGATTTCGGCGCGATATATTCCTGAATTCCCCAATTAAAAATTCCGATCAAAAACATCAGCGCAAAACACGGAAAAAGCAACCGGTAAACGCTCTGCCCCGCCGCCGTCCAGGTGACAATTTCATTTTGTCTCGATTTAATGACAAAGGTCGCCAAGGTCGCAATCATCACTGCCGAGGGAGCAAGTTGGACATATATAAAAGGTATTAAGAAAAACAAATATTTTACTAAAAGCGAAACACCGTTTGATGCAGAACCGGCAAACTTCCATAGTTCGAAGGTCGTGAAAATGAGATAAATCGCCGTTAAAAACCCGAGCGTTAGCAAAAAGTATTTGAGAAGGTTGAGAATGATGTCGAAATCGCGGATTCCGGTTGTTAAATCTATATAAAAATTGCTTTTCGCCGGATTATTTTGATTTCGTACAAAACTAAAATCGATGTTTTTCTTCAAATTTTCAAAAAGTGTCTGCCGAAAAAGCCGCGCGGAAAGAAAAAACCAACCGATTGCCAAAAAACTGACAACAATCGGCAATAGTCCGGCGAAAAGAACGCTTATTTTTCCTGTTCGCGCCAGCTGTTCGCCGAGCAGCGTGATCAGATAGTATGAAACCAAACTAACCAGCGCCAAAAATATCCCGAACCCTCTACCGCCGCGGTTAAACCGCAATACCAAAGTCGTTCCCAAAAGCGCGAAAATAAGCGGCGTTATCGAGAGCAAAAGTCTTCTTTGCCAGAGAATCTGCGCTTCGATTTTCTCTTTTCCATCTGCCGAATTAGCCAGATTAGCAAGCTCATTCAAGCCGAGCTCTTCAGGAGTTTCTTGGTTTTGGGTGAGCTTTTTTATTATTTCGTCGCGTTTGGTTTTGATTGAAAGACGAATTTCGCCAATATTTTCCGATGCGGTTTTTCCTTTTATTTCAGTTTCGGCATTTAACGGAATTGTTGTGGAAACGGCATTTTGCAAAACCAATTCGGCGACTTCTCTGTTTGAATCAATCGTCGAATCAATTCTTCCACTTTTTGCCGTTATCAGACGCGCTTGGTTGTTTTTCTTATCTTCGTTATAGATAAAAATATTTTTCCAACTGCCGTTGACAAAATCTCCGCCTTTGACATAAATCGTATAACCGCCGATTTCCGTGTTAAAAACTCCCGGTTCAATCGGTGATTCCAGTTTATAAAGAGCGGTTTGTAAAGCGATGTTACGAACAATACTTGAGGCAATCGGAACGCCTTTTAAGTTTATAAAAAAAGCAAAAGTCGAAAGCAAAAGACCGATTATCAATAACGGTAAAGCAATTTGGAAATTCCCGACCCCCGATGCCCTGATTGCAATCAGTTCGCTGTCGCCCTGCATTTTGGAAAGCCCGATGATGACACCGATCAGAATTGCCATCGGTGCCGTAAAAGCAATCACATTCGGAATCAACGCCAGAGTCAATTGCCAAACCAGATTTTTCGGAATGTTGATACTAAAAAAGATGTCGGCATAGCGGCTCGCCTGCTGAACAAAAAGAATAACGCTCAGCAACAGCCAAGTGAAAATGAAATAAGGAAGAATATTCTGAATTAAATATTTGGAAATTACCCAACTAAACTTTTTCATTCGGGTTAATTATTCGCTAACAATATTTTTTCGGCAATTTTGTCTTTTCCCAAAACATTGGAAATAATGCGTTTTAGAATAATGGATACTTCGCTCACATCTTCAGTTTTATCCTTTGAAAATTCCAAAAACTTGGTTGGCGAAACTTGCTGTGCGATCGAAAAAATCTCTCTCTGTTCAAAAGTTATTGACCAATTATTGCGACTTCGCTGACATCTTTGGCAAAATATGTGAAAATTTATTTGAAGATTTCCGCTCTCCATTTTATTCAATTCGCGCTTGCAAACATCACATTTATTCCATGAAGGCAAATAACCGCTCAATTTTAGCAGCCAAAGTTCAAAATAAAATATCATCTGGACAAGTTTTTCGGGCTGTTTGTCCGTCGTTTCAAGACACACCTTGGCCATCCGGTAAAGCCTTTCATTCGGGTCGGACGGCGGCGCAAAATCGCTCAAAAGGTCAACGATATAGGCAAATTTTTGAAATAAGCTAGGATTGTAAGCGACTTCAAAATACGACTTGATGATTTCAGATTGTTTGATTGAAACCAATTCCCTTTCTTCTTTTTGAAAATAAGTCAGTCGGACAATCGAAAAAGGCTCGAGACTGCTGCCAAAACGGCTTTTTAAGCGTTTGGCCCCCTTTGCAACTCCCCGTACAAGTCCGTATTCTTGTGTTAAAAACACAATTATTTTATCGGCTTCGGCTAATCCGTAACTCTTTAAAACCAAGCCTTCTGTTTCGACAAGTCCCATTTTTTTACCAAGGAATGAAATAAAAAACCCAAGCCAGCACTAAACTTATCACGACAAACTGCGCGAAAACTTTTACACCGTAAATAATCCGCTCTTTTGAACTGCCCGTTGCCAATGCGCCAAAAGCTATTGCCACCAGTATTGCAAACGCAAATAAGTATAAAAAATGATTCATTTCTTTCTCCCTAAATGAATATCAATCGCGTCAATGACGGCTAAATAATTTAAAAGTCCGGCAACTTCTAAAAATCTCCCGCCATATTCGAATGTTGCCCATGCCGCGACATTCGGCGGCGGATTTAACCAAACAATATAGCCGATTATCGCGCCCAAACCGCTGCCGAGCCGTCCCAAAATATTTAATAAATATAATAAAGTGCCGTCTTTGAAACTGAACCCCGGATAATGGGCTCCGCCGCTTAAAATTGCAATGATAAACATGGTCCAAAAAACCAGCCCGATAATTATTCCGCGTTTCCAACGTTTTTGCATCAGATGTCCGACACCCGGCAAAAACCACGAGACTATCCCAATAATGAATGAATTGTTCATCAAAACTCCTCAAATTTATTCAACAAAAACTTTATCTGTCGGCACCGCCACAATTTACAAAACTATTTGGAAATGATCGTGAATTCTTTATAATCAAACATTTTATCATTTTCGAGAATCCAAATTAACACTTAAAAAAAAATATTTTGGTCGTATAAAGTTAAGTTCCGTCTTACCGTTTCGACAAAGACTTTTCACATTACTCCAGTTCTTTTTTCGGTCAACATCTCTGCGATTTTTGTTGTGGCGGCAATGAAATTAAGGCGATTGCCTTCAAAAACCGAATTTATACGGTGAATTTCCCATAAAAATTCGTCGTATAAATCAAAAGCCGTTTTAATCATATTATCCCGTATATCTCCGCTTCTGCGAGTCGCGGTCCGAAAAGTGTCGTATATTGATTTTCGATTGTGTAGAAAATCAGACGCCAGTCGAACTTTATTATTGACCGCTGCTCGAATACAAATCAATCCGACAAATTGATTTCGCAAAAAAATATTTGGTCGTCTAAACTCTTTTTAAGCCTTGTTTAAGTCGTTTTCCTTCATCTTTTACGACAGTTGTTTTGATTTGAAATCCTTTTTAATTTTTACAAGCTGAAATAAAACTCTCAAATATTTTTTTTGAAACGGCATCGTTTTTCCAGGACAATTCGGGATGCCATTGCACACCCAAAACAAATCTGTCTTTTCGCGTATCTTCGATGCATTCGATCACACCATCCTTTGCCCACGCTGTTGCTTTTAGATTCTTGCCGACTATTTTAACTGCTTGATGATGATGTGAATTCACTCTGATTATTTCCGCTTTTGGCTCTATCAGACGAGAAAGAAGAGACTCTTTTTCAATTTTGAGACTGTGCGAATTTCTCGCCAAAGGTTTTCCCTGTTCGTGTTTCACACAATTTTCGATATCCGTCTCAATGTCCTGATGCAATGTCCCGTTTCTCGAAACATTCAGAATCTGCATTCCAAAACAAATTCCCAAAACATTTTTTTTTAGTTTCTCGGCTTCTTCAAGTATAAGCCAATCGGTGTTTTCTTTTTCAGGAATTATTTTTTTTAGTTTCGGTTTTGGCTCTTCGCCAAAAAGTAAAGGGTCGACATCAGTGTCGCTTCCCGGTAATAAAATTCCGTCAACTAATTTCACAATTTCAGTCAGATAACCTTTTTTAGGAATCAAACTGATGTGATATGGTATCGCGCCCAAGGCTTCCAGTGCCTCGCTGTAATCTCTCCCCAGGTAGAAACGGTCAGTTTCAATCTCCAAACGCATGGTGATGCCGATAATCGGTTTTCTGCTCATAAACTTTACAATGTTCAGACAATTCATTAGTCTCTGTCAATTTGAGCATTTCAATTTTAAGATTTATGATTGTTTTTTATGCAAAAAAATGAACTTCAGCCCAGAATTCGCTCAACTACCGTCCTGCTTGTCCATCGCAACGGAAATCTAGCGATGGCTGGCGATGGACAAGTAACTCTTGGAGAAACAGTGATTAAGGGAAATGCCCGAAAGGTTAGGCGCATTCATAACGGAAGTGTCTTAGTCGGTTTTGCCGGAGCAACGGCGGACGCTTTTACCCTTTTAACTAAATTTGAAGCCAAACTCGAACAATTTCAAGGACAACTCGAACGCGCCTCCATCGAACTCGGCAAAGATTGGCGAACGGACAAATATTTGCGTCATCTCGAAGCACTCTTGATTGTGGCTGATAAAACCGACGCATTTTTAATTTCAGGAAAAGGTGATGTAATAGCCTCTGACGATGGTTTGCTTTCAGTCGGTTCAGGTAGTATGTATGCTCTCTCAGCAGCTCGCGCTTTACTGAAGCATACCGAACTTTCGGCGAAGGAAATCGCCTTTGAATCTTTAAAAATCGCCGGAGAAATTTGTATTTACACAAATAAAGAGATTTTAGTCGAAGAAATTGAATCGTAAATAAAATGCCTATTTTTTTGAGTGGAGAAATAAAAGAAGTGGTTTCAAGCCCGAAACTGGATGAATTAACGCCGCGCCAAATTGTCGTTGAACTAGATAAATACGTCATTGGGCAAGATAGTGCCAAACGTGCTGTCGCAGTGGCTCTTCGCAATCGTATTCGTCGTCAGAAATTGCCTCCCGAAATCGCTCAGGATGTTTTACCGAAGAATATTTTGATGATTGGTTCGACCGGTGTCGGAAAAACTGAAATCGCCCGCCGGCTTGCCAGATTGGCAAATTCACCGTTTATTAAAATCGAAGCATCAAAATTTACCGAAGTCGGCTATGTTGGGCGTGATGTCGAAAGTATGGTGCGCGAATTGACCGAAGTTGCCGTAGATATGACCAAACAGGCGGCTTTTGAAGAGATAAAGCAAACTGCCGAAAAAAATGTTGAGGAAAAAATATTAGATATTTTGCTCCCCCATTCCAGTTCCTATTATCCGTCTTCGTTTGATGAAAAATCAGATGATCTTGACGAAAAACCGCAATCAAATCGAACCCGGGAAAAACTCCGTGAACAGTTAAGTAATGGTGATTTCGACGACCGTCTAATCGAAATCGAAACACAAGACCGTTCAAATGCCATGATTGATTTTGTCGGCGGGCAAGGAATGGAGGAAATGGGGGTAAATTTGCGCGATATGTTCGGCAATCTATTTCCTTCAAAAACAGTCCGGCGAAAGATAAAAATTGCCGAGGCAAAAAACTTTTTGTTGCGTGACGAACTGGAAAATCTTGTTGATATGGAACAAATCACGCGTTCGGCAATCGAAAAAACCCAATCTTTTGGGATTATTTTTCTCGATGAGATTGACAAAATTGCAGGGCGCGAATCAGGCAGCGGAAATCCCGATGTTTCACGCGAAGGGGTTCAACGTGATTTACTTCCGATTATTGAAGGTACAAATGTAAATACTCGCTACGGAATGGTCAATACCGAGCATATATTATTTATTGCCGCCGGAGCATTTCACGTTTCCAAACCCTCTGATTTAATTCCAGAGCTTCAGGGACGATTTCCAATTAGAGTTGAGTTGGAAGCGCTTCGACTTGAAGACTTTAAGCGCATACTTGTTCAACCTAAGAACTCGCTTATTAAGCAGTACCAGGCACTGCTTAATACGGAAAAAATAAATCTAAGTTTTACTGATAATGCAATCACGGTTCTTGCCGAAATGGCGGTCAGTATAAACCGCTCAACCGAGGATATCGGAGCCAGAAGACTTCATACTCTGCTCGAAAAACTTCTTGAAGAAATTAGCTTTTTAGGTGAAGAATTGGAGAATAAGGACCAAGTAATAGATGAAACTTATGTAAAAGCAAAACTCGAGGGACTAGTCGAAGATCAAAACCTAAGACAATATATTCTGTAACATTAAAAATGCTTTTCTTTACGCTTAAACATATTAAACAAACAAACAAACGGACACTATTAGCGTTTATCTTTTTTGCTTTGCTTATCAACATCAGTTGCGGCAAACGCAAGCCGCCGCTTCCGCCGATTGAAAAAGTGATCCAAAGAGTGGAAATTTCCGGCTTTCAACGTGGAGATAAGGTTTTAATTTTATGGACCATGGCTTCGCGAAATCCTTCGACTGGAAGTCTTTTAAATATCAATCAGGCAGACATCTATCGGTTAGCTGAATCAATAAAATCTAAAACCTCGATTTCAGAAGAAGAATTTGCATCGCGCAGCACACTGATTGCTACCCTCCCAATAAGCGATGCGGATTTTGGACGTAAACAGTTGACTTTTACCGACACCCTTAATTTTGCCGGACAACCGGTGCGCCTTCGATATGCTGTCAGATTTGTAAATGCTTCCGGGCAGAAAGCCGCATTTTCTAATTTCTTTTTGATTGAACCGACCGCGGGGGTTGCCAACATTCCGAGAGATACAAATTTAGAAGTTTCTCAAAATGCAGTTCTGTTAAATTGGAAACCGCCCGACAAAAATATAGACGGATCGGTTCCGCCCAATATTTTGGGCTATAACATTTATCGCATAGATGAAAAAAACAATTTAAAAATGCTCAACAATCTACCGGTATCAAAAACTGAATTTGCAGATAAATTTTTTGAATTTGAAAAAACTTATACTTATTTTATAAGAACTGTTTCGCTCGGAACTGACAGCGAACCGGTTGAGAGTTCGGACTCTAACATAATTACAATCATTCCCAAAGACACATTTGCCCCAATTTCACCGAGCTCTATTACGATTGCCGCCTCTCCAAATATAATTTCAATTTTCTTCGCCGTTAATCCCGAAAATGATGTTGCCGGTTATAAGGTCTATCGTTCATCCGACCCCACCAAGCCAAAATCGGAGTGGGCTTTATTAACCCCCGAACTGTTGTTAAAAAATACATTTCAAGACACCAATGTCGAATCGGGTAAAAAATATTTTTATTATTTGACGGCCATTGATAAATTCGGGAATATTAGTGAAATTTCCGAAGTTGTCAGTGAAACGGTTCCCTAAATTTTATGAAAGTTTGTCATTTTTTATACAAAAAAAAAGAATATTGGGGCGCCTATAATAATGGTCGTATTTTCCCGTTTCCGGACTCAAACGAATTTCAACTACAAGGCGCGGAAGAATTAAAATTAACCAAAAGCGTCGCCCTCGATTTAGTAAAACTACTCCCGCCAATGTCGCCGACAAAAATTGTCTGTATTGGGCGAAATTATGCCGACCACGCTGCCGAACTCGGAAATAAAGTCCCAAAAGAACCGCTTCTTTTTCTAAAAGCTCCCTCAACAATTATAACGGAAGGCGACCCGATCATAATTCCCGAACAATCAAGCCAAGTCGAACACGAAGGCGAACTCGCAATCGTTATCAGTCGGAAATGTAAAAAATTAACCAAAAATGATAACGCTTTTGATTATGTTTTTGGCTATGCTTGTCTAAATGACGTAACTGCACGAGATTTACAGCGTCAGGACGTACAATTTACCCGCGCAAAATCGTTTGACACATTTTGCCCGGTCGGAGCATTTATCGAAACTGAATTGGACGTTTCCGATATTCGGGTCGTGACGAAAGTCAATGGAGTTATCAAACAAGATGGAAGAACATCTCAAATGGTTTTTCCGGTGGACTTTTTGATCCGATATATTTCAAATCAGATGACCCTTTATTCCGGTGACATCATTGCGACCGGAACTCCGTCCGGTGTTTCGATACTAAAAGATGGAGATGTCTGCGAGATTGAAATTGAAGGTATCGGGACCCTAACAAATCCTATTTCAAAATAATTTAAGAGATTTTCTTGTTTATTTCCGTCAATTTTTTCCCGCTTTCTTCAAAACTCCCCCCACAAGCGCTCGCAAATCGTTTGTCAAAGCCATCTTTGAATGCTGACGTGGCAGGCGTATGATTATATTTATGAACAATTCCGATTATTCCGATCTGGATGCCGAAATTATTAATATTACGCCGAAACAAAATCTCAGGCGCATCGGTCTAGGCAAGTGGATTATTTTCGCGGCAATTCTTTTGCTCTTTGTTGTTCTGCTCAGCGGCATCGGTCTTTATACTCAAGCGTTATGGTTCGATTCACTCGGGTTTGCTTCCCGTTTCTGGTCGGTATTTGCTCTCGGCTGGATTTTGTTTGCCGTCTTTGGAATTTTGTCGTTACTAATTTTGCGCGGCGGCTTTTACGCGCTTGAACGAATTTTTGGTTTAGACAAACTCGCGCCGCGGCAAATCATTATTAATAAACAGCCGTTCAATTTTAATCCGTCGCGGATTGTGCGGCCGCTCGGCTGGATACTGGTCATTGTCTTTAGCATCAGCAATGCACTCGGTCTGAGCGGCGATTGGCAGATTTGGATGCTCTATCTGCATCAACCGCTGACGACAGCAGCCGACCCGATTTTCGGCAACGCTGTGGGATTTTATTTATTCTCCTTGCCGGTTTACCAATCAATTACCTCGTGGCTGTCATCGTTGGCCGCCATTCTGCTCGTCGCCGCAATTGTTTACGCCCTTCTGTCCGGAATTTTGACACAGCCGAGAATAATTGATGAAAAGCAAACGGGGTTTGCGGGTTTCGGGACCCGCGCTTATTCTGCCGTTTCGATTGCACTCGGCGCGTTGCTGCTGTTCATTGCGGCGCAGGTTTTTCTTTCGCGCTACACATATTTATGGAGCGACCATGTATCATTTAGCGGTGTTACTTACACCGAAGATAATTATTTGATACCGGGTTTAACCGCTGTCGCAGCCGCGCTCGTGCTTGCCGCACTTATGCTTTTCGTTAACGCTTTGACGAAAAAGGGCGGACGTTTAATCGTATTTGCGCTCGGAATTCCCGTCGCGGTCGCGGTCGTCGCGCTAATGCTGATTCCGGCATATGTTCAAAATTTTGTGGTCAAGCCAAACGAACTCGGCCGCGAAACGCCGTATATTGAACATAATATCGCCGGCACACGCGCCGGATTTAATCTTGAACGAGTCGAATCGCGCGAATATCCGGCGGAAACCTCCAACGCTGCTTTTAATCTCGAATCCAACCGCTCGACACTCGCCAATATTCGCCTCTGGGATTGGCGAGCTTTGCAGGACACTTTGCGGCAGATTCAGGAGATTCGCACTTACTACGACTTCCCGGACGTGGATGTTGACCGTTACAAAATCAGTGGTGAAGAAAGGCAGGTGCTGATTGCGACCCGTGAGTTCGATGTTAATAAACTGCCCGACCAATCGCGCAACTGGATCAATGAACGACTTGTTTACACGCACGGGTACGGCGTGACGATGAATCCGGTCAACGAATTTACTTCAGAAGGCAAACCGAAATTTATTCTCTCGAATATGCCGATCGAATCAAGCGGTGAAATCAAAGTTACGCGCCCTGAAATTTATTTCGGCGAGCGCACCGACACAGATGTTTACGTTAAAACGCGGCAGCGTGAATTCGATTATCCGCAGGGCGAAAATAATAATTACACCAATTACGAAGGCGACGGCGGTTTTGCCGTTGGTTCAGGTTTGCGCCGGATGGCAATTGCGTGGGCTACCGGCGATTTGTCGAAACTCCCTTTTTCCGATGATGTGACGGCAGACAGCCGGGTTCTACTGCACCGCAACATTTCAGACCGGATTAACCGCATCGCTCCGTTTTTGACCTACGATTCCGACCCGTATATTGTGGTCAATGACGACGGGCGTTTGTTTTGGATGATAGACGCTTACACTTCGAGCAATCGTTTTCCGTATTCGCGCCATTACGATGCGAACGGCAAAAGCGTCAATTACCTTCGCAACAGCGTCAAAGTGACGATTGACGCTTACAGCGGGGCGGTCAATTTTTACGTTTTCGACGATTCCGACCCGATTGTCGCGGCATATCGCGCGGCATTTCCCGAATTATTTAAAAATGCAAACGAAATGCCCGCCGATCTGCGCCTTCACGTTCGTTACCCGGAAATATTGATTAAAACGCAGGGCGATGTTTTTGGTCTTTATCACACCCAGAGCGCGAAAATGTTTTTCGGGCGTGAAGACGTTTGGAGTATTGCCCGCGAAGCGGCCGTCAACACTGACGCGAACAAAGCAAATCCACAACCGCAGACTCAGCCGCTCGACCCCTACCAAGTCTTGATGCCGCTTCCGGGCGAACAATCAAATGCCGAGTTTGCCCAGGTCTTGCCGTTCACGCCCGCCAACCGCAACAATATGATTGCGTGGATGGCAGGACGCTCGGACGGCGCGGCTTACGGGCAACTGCTCGTCTATAATTTTCCGTCGTCGCGGATCATTGACGGACCTTCGCAAATCGAAGCCCGGATTGACCAGGACGCGCAACTCTCCAGTCAAATCACGCTTTGGAATCAGCAGGGCTCAAAGGTCAAACGCGGTAATTTGATTATCATGCCGATCGGGACCGGACTGCTTTTTGTCGAGCCGATTTATCTGCAAGCCGAGCGAAGTCCGATGCCGGAACTGCGACTCGTCGTCCTGGCGACGCAGGAAAAGCTGACTTACGCCGTGAATTTTGAAACGGCTTTGACTCAATTACTCGGCGAAACACCAAAGGCGAATTCCCAAAATAACGAAAATACAAAGCCCGATAATAACTCCAAACCTCAATCAAACAATGATTTGCAAACAACCGACCAACTAATTAAACGCGCGGCACAGACTTTTGCCGACTACCAACGCTTAACCAGCGAGGGAAAACTTGGTGAAGCGGGACAAAAACTCGATGAACTCAAACGGATTTTAGGAGAATTGCAAAAACATTAAAATTGTTTATACCGGGCAATTATTACTCTGTTTTTAAGTTTTTTTTTCATTACTGAGCGGTATAGTTTTTGCTTACTTGAAAATTTAAAGATTTTTGCCCACGAAACACACGAAGGACACGAAAAAAAGAAAAAAGATTTAGTAAAAATGTTTTTTTTCGTCTGTTTAGTGTCTTTCGTGGGCAGATTTTCTTAGTTCTCAAAGCTCGTGCAATTTTTAGACCGCTCAGTAATGAGTTTTTTGACCATTGAGTAGGATTTCACTAATTTTTATTTTTTGTGACCTTCTTTAAGCTTCGATAGCCGCGAATATATGGCTTTGCAAAAGAAACAAAATAACCTATTAAAAAATTATTAGAAGCTAAATACGTCAGTAGTAAATAGTATTTTTTGTAGTAAACATAATTAAACAAATACGGATTTTTTAGGAAGGCCTTACAGATCAAATAATTATACAGACCGAATTGTTGACGGACGAAAAGCGGAAATTCTTTTAGAAAAACCGGATCACAGCTGATCTCGGCACTCAATCCGCCCTCTTCATAATCGGCAATCACTCGGTCAATATATCGTTTGGTTATTCCCTGATGAATAAAACATTTGAGATTAAACAGCCAATCAGAAAGTATTTTATACCGTAAATCAAATTTTCCGACCAATTTGAATATTTCGCGGTGATAAAAAATGCCCTGTTGACAGAGGTTATCTCTGACAAATAATTTGCTGTCGAATTCTTTCCCGTTAAAAACTTTCTGCTTTAGGAAATAACATTTGCCGTAAACTAACGACGGCGTTTCGAGCGGCAGAAATTCCTTAATTTCTGCTAAAATGGCGGGCTTTAAATAATCGCCCGCACCAATAAAATAAATGTACTTTCCCTGTGCCAGATCTATTCCCTTATTAAAGGCAAAATAAACACCGTCGTCCTTTTCGGAGATCAGCGTCACCTCGTTTTCATATTTTTTTATATAATCGAGAGTATCGTCAGTCGAAGCATTGTCAATAATAATTATCTCAAACAGTTCCCTATTTTGAGAAAAAATTGACTGTAAAGTGCTTTCAACCTTCTGACCGCAGTTGTAGGTTGCCATTATTATCGAAAACACTTTTTGATTCCCGTTTTCAGATCGTGCCATAAGATGACTAAATGCGACTTCTTATCGTTATAAACTGGTGGGTGCGTAAAAATTCTATCATCAATAATTGCCGAAATAAACTATTTTCGGCATTCTTCTAAAGCCCGGCAGACGTAATCTATCTCATCTTCGGTTAAGCCGGTCCACGTCGGCAAGCTGATTCCGCCGGCCGACAAACTTTCGGCCACCGGGAATGTTTCGCCGCCCGAGAATTTTAAATAAGGGGGAAATGTATGCGCGGGATAAAAAACCGGTCTTGTTTCGACGCCTTGTTTGGATAATTCCTCAATAACCTTGTCGCGGCTCGGCCATAAATCGGGTTTCAAAACAATACTGAACATCCAGTGCGCATGATACGCCCAAGACTGTTCCGGTTGCGGTATAATTCCCGGCAATTTCAGCAAACGCTCCCGATAAGCCTTCGCAATTTTTACCCTTACCGCAAGCTGCTCGTTTATCTTTTCGAGTTGTGCCAGACCGATTGCTGCCGCCAAATTCATCATCCGGTAATTGTAGCCGATAATCGGATGCCAGTAGCGTCGGTTCGGGTCCATTCCCTGACCGCGCAGTAAACGGACTTTATCGGCCAGCGCACCGTTATTCGTGACGATCATTCCGCCTTCGCCGGTTGTGATGATTTTATTGGCGTAAAAACTGAAAGCGGCGATATCGCCGATTGAGCCGACAGTTTGACCGTCGCAAACTGCGCCGTGAGCTTCCGCCGCGTCTTCGAGCAAAAATAGTTTATGACGCGCTGCGATTTCTTTCAGCTTTTTCATCTGCGCCGGGTGACCGTAAAGATGGACGGCGATGATGCCTTTTGTGCGTGACGTAATTTTGGCTTCAACCTGCGCCGGATCGAGATTCCATGTTTCCATCTCCGAATCAACGAAAACGGGTTTCGCGCCGCAGTAAGTAACCGCGTTCGGCGTGGCCACAAAAGTTAAAGTCGGCACGATGACTTCATCACCCGGTTCAACGCCGAGCGCAACGAGCGCGAGATGCAGAGCAACCGTCCCGTTACAGCAGGCGACTGCCTGCTTGACACCGCAAAATTCGGCAAACCCTTTTTCAAATAACTCGACATATTTGCCCGCCGATGAAATCCAACCTGATTCCATACAATCTTCTACATATTTTTTTTCGTTTCCGATTAATGAAGGAACGGCGACGGGTATTTTATACGACATTTCAGTGGTTCGGCTTTTTGTACGGACTTTGGACTTAGGATTTTAAGATAATTAATAGTAGATCGAAAATTTTACTATTTGCTTATTTCTTTAGCCTTTTCGGGCGGTATTTCCTTCATCCGGAACTTTAGATGATTAATAAAAATTTCCAGAATGTAAAAACTGACCCCGATTGGCGCTAAAGTAAAAGCTTTAACAACATTGTAAAGGACGACTTTCGAGATATTTTCGCGTTTCCAGTTGAGTCGTCCGAAGTTCAGATAATTGCAAGCCAAACGCTTGCGGAGAGTAAACTTTTCGCCGTAGCTTAATTGCGAATTTAACCCCTCAGCCATTAACCGGTCGTCATGCAGATTGTTCCCGGTAACTTCAAGAATGTTCCGGCCGTCATAAATGTTATCGCCGAAAACTCTTTTTAACCAATATGGCTTCAGAGTAAAAGCCGCTAAACACGGCTTGGAAAGAACCATATCCAAAATCAGAAACCAATCGTCGGCAACAATTACCGATTCATTCCAGGAATTAACCGAACTGCGGCGCAGCAAAAGCGAAGAAGTCGGCGCCGGGCAGGCAATCAAAAATAAACGGCGTAATTGCTTGGAATCAAACAATGACCACTTTCCATCACGCTTGGAGATAAAACTTTGCCATCTTTGGTTGCGCTCCCAGACATCCAAAAATGTTTCCTTTCCATCCGTACTTGTCCAGTTCAGAAAGACAAAATCCAAATTGTGTTTTTCCAGACATTCAATGCTTTCGGTAAGAAATTCCTCGTTCCAAACGTCATCGGAATCAAGCGACGCGAGATATTCGCCTTTCGTATATTTCAAGCCTAAATTACGCGCCGCCGCCTGACCTTTATTTTCCTGATAGTAATATTCGACATCTTTGAATTGAGCGAGAATTTCCGCCGTATTATCCTCGGAGCCATCGTCAATAACAATTATTTGAACTGTTTGATAGCTTTGATTTTTTACGCTCTGAATTGCTTCGACGACCGAATGGGCGCGATTGTATGTCGGGATAATTACGGAAACCAATTTTTGTTTCATCAGATCAGCGAAAAATTTCAAAAAGCATTAAAGCGATAAAAATTACGATACCGGCCAGTTAATCGACAGGGTCTTGTGCCGGTTGAGTTTATATTTGAATAATAACAAAAAACCATTGTAAGAGGTATGGCATATTTACTTTCAGCAATTCACGCTAATGAATTATAGCAAATGACGGCGCCGATACAAGCAATTATGAACGCGCTGAAAACCGGAAGCATTTTGAATATCCGGTTATCCGCCAATTTCGTACCGCCAAAAGCCTTGCCGATGTAAAGAAAAATCAAACCCACTCCCGTCAGGGTCGCCGCCAGACCGAAACTGAAAACGATCGTGAGAATCAGACCGTACCCGACGCGCCCCAATGAAATTGCCGAAAGCATTAAAACCAGAGCTGATGGACAGGGCAGCAATCCGCCGGAAATTCCGAGCGCCAACAGATTTTTCCAGGTGATGTTTTCGGGCGGCAAATGAGTGTGCTCCCGTCCGCCGTGCGTATGCGTATGCCCATTTCCGTGAGTTTGAGGATCAGGCGCCTCATGATTGTGCGAAAGATGATTATCGTGTCCGTCGTGCGGATAATCCGCAAGATGCTCTCGGCTGTGTAAATGATCTCCATGTTCGTGCGTATGTCCGTCATGACTCTGCCAGCCTAGTGCCGAAAATAATCTCTCTTTAAATAGCGATAGCCCGATAAATAGAACAAGCAATCCCGAAACAAAACTCAAAAACGGCATTAATTTTTCGGGCAGAATATAATTTGAAGCAAAAAGTGTAATCAATCCGAGCGCAAAAACACCGAGCGTATGCGTGATTGTTACGGTTAAACCTAAGAATACGGCGTGTTTTATCGTTCCGCGCGAACCGACCAAATAAGCACCCACAACGGTTTTGCCGTGCCCGGGCGACATTGCGTGCATGGCTCCGAAACCGAATGCGAAAAGCAGACCGAACAGTGCAATCGCCGGTGTAATTTCCCCTACGGAAATCAATTCGGCAAATTTATCCTTCTGAACGGGCGTGCTCGCACTTCCGTTCCTGTTTTGAAGCAATTTGGCATTTGCAGGAATGGTTGACGAGGTAAAAGAAAATTCCGCGAATCTTTCTGCAAGCGGCGCGGAAAGCATATTTTCGGGATATGTTCTCAGGTCGTCAGTTAAAGTACTGCCGAACGCCGTGCTGTCGAATACATTTATACTGTCAGCGCGGTTAACGACAATCTCATTCCACCCGACGCGCTCTTTATAATTATTATTTTCAAATCGCAGATGATGAACCGTATCTTTCTCAATTGAAAAATTTTCCGTGACAAAAGCCCATTCCATTCTCAGCGTTGACAGATTTCCCGCGCCTGCCAGCAGCAAAATATTCTTTGAAACGGACTCAATCCGAACGGGCTGATCATCAATCAGAAGCTTTAAATTAGCAATAAATTGCGGGGTGAAATTTTCCTGATAATTGTTTAGTTCCGTTTGCTCAAGTAGACCGTTTTTATCTGTGTCAATCTTTTGCGATTCCTGAAATGTCGGAATCTCCGCCATATCCAGGACGCAGTTCAAACGAACCCGATTTTTTTCAATTTCGATTCGCGTAAAATTATTGACCGTGAAATTTCCTAATGGATGCCCGCTCGTTAAAATGGCGCAGGCAAGTAAGAAAAAAAGAATTAAGGTCAATTTATTCCACATCGTCAACTTATCCGCTAAACTGTTGATAAAGCCTATTTGCTTTTTACTTCGGCTAATTTCTTTTTAGCAATTTCCGCCTGCAGAATATCAAAAAACGGATTAATATCCAATGCCTGTTTAAGATACTCCGCGCCCTTTTGATTATCGCCATTTGCCGCCGCAATTAAACCGGCGTGATAGAGTAATCGCGGATCGCGTGTATTTAATCGCAACGCCTCGTCAATCGCTGTTTTTGCTTCATCAAAGCGGCCTTTTTTGTAGAGACTCCAGGCAAGAATATCGGAAGCGTAAATATCTTTCCGGGTCGCGAGTTCATTTTCCGCGATGGATAATGCTTCGTCCAAACGCATATCGTGATCAGCCCAGAAAAGAGCCAGTTGACGCGAATAGGTTCCGCCTGTCGTGCCCATTTTTTCGATAAATTCGACTTGATCGTATTGCTGTTTGGCTTCATCCGCCCGCCCGAGTTTGGCGTATAAATCTCCGAGTGCGGCAATATAATCGGGCAGCGGAACCCGCTCGATGGCTCGTTTGTAAAAAGTTATGGCATTATCGTTATCGCCCGCCGCATAACGGGCCCGCGCTTTAGCGGCAAGTGCCGGATGATAATCGGGAAATAAATACAATGCGTAATCATACTGATGTTCGGCTTCATTCGGTTTTCCGTCGTTCATCAATTCATCGCCCAAATGAACCCGACACCAGGCCATACTTTCGGTGTTTTGCGGACTGGCTGCATCAGCCGCCATTTTCATCGCGTCAATTGCTCCTTTTCGATCTCCGTGCAGTGAACGCAGATATGAAATTCTCGAATAAGAAGCCGTGTCGGGTCGCAGGTCAACCATTTTTTGAGCGGCTTTGACCGCCCTTTCATATTCGCCCAACTCGACGAGCGCGTCAACCATCGCGCCGTAAATTTCATGGTCGCCGGAATTTATCTGCTGGGCGCGTTGCGCCGTCTCGAGGGCATCGGCAAAACGATGGTAATTTAGTTCGAGCGTCGCTTGAAGTTTTATCGCCTCATAATTGTCGGGCGCGAGTTTAAAGGACTGTTCGAGCGATTTTTCGGCGCGGGCGTTCAAACTGAAATCGCCTGTTTCGCGTGCCTTTTGCATAAAAGCCGCCGCCAGCAAATTATAACCGCCCGGATCGGTAGAATACTTTTCGATCGCCGACTGCGCGGCCTCGATTTGCCGGTCGGTCGGTGTTGCCCGGTCGCTCTTGACGGGCTGTAAAAGCGCAGCATCGGGCGCAGCTTTGGTTTTTGAAATCGCCGTAATAATCATCGCGAGGACGATTCCGACAATGATTCCGGGAATTGCTATTTTGAAGAAATTTTTTCGCATACAGAAAATAGGACCTTAAATTCATAATTCGCGGATGGCATTTGAATAAAAATACCATCCGCGAATTGGTTTTACCATTAATAAGATTTATTTAGTAATCTAAATCTTTAAATCGTTTGACAATTTACGGACGCGGTGTCGGACTGGGCGACGGACAAGGCGAAGTTGTGTCTGTCGAGCATTCACGACCGAGATAAGGATCCGAGTAACCGTCATAAGGCGACGCCAAATACGGGAACGTCGTGCGGAATGGCTTATCATTTTGATTAACACCGTCACCGAGTTGGTTATTCGGCGCGGAATTACAACTTACCGTGCCGCCCGCACAGGCATTACCAGGAAGGAGCACGCCAGCCGCGACGCGCAAAGTAATATCAACCACGTCGTCACCGAGGCGACGACCATTCGGGTATCCGGCATTGTCACCGGCAATTACGCCGAGACGATTCTCGCTGCCCGGTGCTGTCGCCGGAATTGCGGTGTTCAAACGGATATATTCAGCCATTGCCGAGCCGAGACCCGCAGTTGGATCGTTCGGATCAGCCTGGAACGGATATCGTGTTAATCCCGGAACACCGGTCAGAAACACGCGAACCAGGTCATTACGTCCCGATGTCGGGGCATCATTGACCGCTGGATAAAGCAAGTTGATCAGATTCACTGGCTCAACCGGACGCGACGCTGTGCCGCGCACATAATCAATGCGTGTTGAATCGGTTCCCGGAAGCTGCGCGTTGAATAAGTCTTTGTCGTTTTCCGAAACGGTTGACGAAGTGCCCATCGGAATCAGCAATTCGTTGAAGAGCGGATTACCCTGACGCGAAACCTGTACGCAGGATGCGGACGGTGCCATACCGCCCGGTGCAGATGCCGTGCCGCAAGCAGCATTTATGTCCGCTGTTTTCGTGCCGTTAGTGTTCAGCACTGTAGTTCCCGGACGACTAGCCGTTGAATAAACGCCGATGATTGCATTCGGGTCGGTCGGTCCGGTTGGTAATGTGCCGGTGCTCGTCAACAGTTGGGTCGGAATCTGAATCGCAATCGTATGAACATTTTTTCCCGCCAGAGCGTCAACTCCTTTTGAAGTTGATAACGGCGCAACATGGGCCGAGTTAAACGGGCGCAGCCCGGCCAGGTCAAAGATTGTGCCGAGGTCAACAAAGAAACCTTCTTCGCGCTGTCCGGCGAATAGTTTTATGTTACCGATTCCGGTCGGAACCGTGCTGATTGAAGGTTCGGCAAGATTCGTTTCGTAGTTCGGTGTCGAACGCGGACCGATGTTGACGGGCGGTGTCGGCAGATTAGTTCCGAGCACGAAAGTTGAAAAGGTCGGAGTAGCCGGATCGCCTTGGCGAATCAGAGCCGTTACATCCATAAACTGTTTGACGTTCCAATCCGGGTCGGACAGGCTGTCAATTGTATTCGTATTGTACAGAAACGTATCGCCGTTGCCGACCACTGTTCTGAAGCGATACTGAATGGCAAGGTCAAGCTTACCGTCGCCGTTGTTGTCGAACCGGATTTGATAAAGAACGCTGTCGTCGAACTTATTGAAGTTCGGTCCGGCTGCCGGACTTTGGTCCGGGATAAAATTTGCCAATACTGTAACCGTATTTGCAACATCGGGGCTGACGAACGCATAAACGTCCGTATTATCCGCCCCCGGATCAGAAGCAATAAGCGGGGCTTCACGGTGACTCGATGCTTGTGCCACCTGTGTTCCCTGAAATCCGCTTATAAGCAATGACATTGTCGTAATGATAGCAACTGCTATCGTAAAAAAAGTTTGCGTTGTTTTTCGCATTAAATTTCCTCCTCGTAACCTCTATTATTTACCCTAGTTCAATTTTGCCAAATTTATCATCAACCAATCTCGGCTGACGTTTCGGCAAATCTCTTCTATATTTGGACACCAAATTTTGTTTTTAATTCAATGAATAAAACCCTTTTTATTTCATCACGGCAGATTTTGTTCAACAAATATAATTCCACGAACTCATAAGCTAGACGCTTTATCGGTTTTTTTCATCTTCAATGGCGTTTTCGTCTGATTGCAAAATTTGGATTCACTAATTTTAAATATAAATTACCAAATGAATATCAAATTAAAAGGCACCCGTAATTTCGTAATTAACGGGGCAATTTTCAGACGTAAACTTAATTTGGCAATTCTTCAATTTTTTAGGATTTAAGAACAAAGCGTTACACCTCAGGTTGGTTAAGGAAACCCAGAAGCAAGCTATCGGGAATTCTTTTCGATTAAAAACTCAAAAACGACTTCCTCGCCGGACAGAACTTTTTCAATTTCAGGCAGAAGTTTTTGGTAGGCTTCTTGGCCCATAATCTCAAAGAGATGGCGGCCGATAATTTTTTCGCGTGATTTTTCAAACCAATCGGTATAAGTTTGATTGACGAAGCGGTAACATTGTTCACTATTATTGTAGGAGATCAGGAGCGGAATTGTATCGTTCACCAGACGCGATTGATTTTCGCCGTTCCGCAGTATTCCTTCCAACTGTTTACCCTCACTAGCTAAAGCGACTATCCTTCCAAGAATTTCGACGACCTGAAGTTCGGCGGCAGAAGGTTCACGGCTGAAACGCGGTACCGCCGAACTTCAGCTTTTTTTGTTTTAACAGTTATTTGGAGGTATTATTCAGCTTTCGCTTTCACGCAATCAGCATTAGAACAGCGTGAATTCATCCGACTCTTTTGTAATAAGTATATATTTAATCTATCTTATACTTTCAACGGTTTCAAAATTGAAAGGATTATTTTTATCAAAAAATTATCATAAATTTTAAAAAATGGCTACCAATAAATTTCTCTCAATCCGTTCGCTCGAAATGCCGGATGTTTCCGGAATTTCTGCATTTATGCGCCGGCAGCCAGCCGAATATCTGCGCTTTTTCTACGCTTTTGGGGCTGATGAACCGGCTATCGTCGAAATGCTGATCAATGCCGAAAAAGATGTCTATTCGGGAGTGTTCTGGCAGGCGGATTTGATCGGCATTTTTATGCTTCGCGGTTGGGATGCAGGCTTTGAAGTTCCTTCTTTCGGTGTTTTGATTGATGAAAAATACCGCGGCGGTGCTTTTATGCGTTTGACTCTCGATACCGCTAAATTGATTTGTCGTTTATCGGGAGCGAAACGGCTGATGGCAAAGATTCATCCCGATAACGTATCGCCGCGCGGCGCCCGGCGGCTCGGTTTACAGCAAACAGGCATTGAAGAATCAACCGGAAATATCATTTATCATCTGGAACTGTAAATCGAGCGGCTATGCGTTTACTGAAACTCGGA
>JBDTZT010000150.1:0-7479 GCA_040005005.1 Actinomycetota bacterium | reverse complement strand
TTTGCGTTTCGGTTTGATCGTAAAATACGGCACGGAATCGGTTGAACTCGGAACTTCGATCAAACTTCCCGCCCCAACGTGATTGTCGCCGCCGCGCGTCCTGAGGGTCGGGAAAATTATCTCGGCGGCTCCCGCCGTGCCGTCCGTGTAAAATTCGCGGTTGACGATGTAGAGATAACCCGAACGCGAAGATTCGATGGTAAAACGCACGCGGTCGCCGATCTTAAATTGCGTCGTCGAATTAACTCTTTCCGCTGTCCAATTTGCCCGGCCATCGCCGACTTTGACCGAGAAAACCGGCACGTCGCCGTCGTCCGCCGCAATCGGTCGCAGCCGCCAGAAGGTGACTCCGATTTGTTCCGCTTTGCGAATTCCTTTTTGGATCGGGTCGTTTGGATTGATTTTAACCACGACTTTCGCCTTTGTCGGAATCCGTTTGACCAGATTATATCGGCGCTTCGCATTGGTGATCACGGCGATGTTCTTCTTCTGTTTCGCAGTCGCGTTTTTCGGCAAAATTATCTTCACCGCTGCCTGACCAGTAAGCGGTTTTTGCCGCTGATTCTGAAAATCGAGCGACGTAATTTCACGGCTCGCCGTGTCGTCCTGCTGCGCGTAAGCAAAAATTGTCGCGCCGCATAAAAAAAATGTCAAAAGCAAGATTCGTCCGAACACTGATTGTTTTTTCATACTAATTTTTTCGTCCGCTGCAACGGTAACGACGATGCATTTTACCGTTTCGTTTGAAATAAACATAATGGCAACGCTTTTTCAACTTTTTCAGACGGTTTTTTTTGACCTTGTAATTTTTTTTATCGCTTGTCTTCGGTATATTAAAATCGGTGGAAACAATCTTAGTTTGCACCATCCGTTTGCGCTGCCGTTTAGTCTTTTGCGCAAAACTGACCGTTCCAAACGCCAACAACAAAACGCTTAACAACAGAAATCTAAAATAATGTTTTTTCATAATGCTTCCCAAATTGTCTGCAAGTCAAAACTCTCTTCGTTTCGAGTGCAGTCATCAACAGCGAGATAAGCGCGCGCGCGTAGTTATTCGCTGTAAGTAAAGTCAAGATTGAGCAACGCTTTTTACGTTGCCGGCACGACGTCGCCGGCAAGATGCCGGCACTCCCGGCTATCAGCTTCTCCAACTTTAAAATCTTTTTGCAGACAATTTTCCGCCCGCGAAGGCAAGCGTCAAACTTCCGCTCGAACCGGGCAAGGCGAGCGGATTTTGCTGAAAACTTGTCGCTTTCTGGACGTTTGCGCGCGTGTATTGAAAAATTTCGCCGGCCGTAATAAAACCGTCGCCGTTCAAATCAGCCTTGCCTTTCAAACCCTCAAGCAATGCCCATGTAAAAACACCGTGATTGCCCCATTTTGAAGACTCCTGCGATACTTCATTGACATCCGAAGACGTAATAATAGCTCGTCCCGTCTGTTTGAAAAGCTGGTTGGTCAGAAAAAAATTCGAGATATTATTTTCATCGCCTTCCTGTTCGAGTTGTCGGCCTGAGACGAGCGATTGCGTTTTCTGATTAATTCCCGCGCTGTGACAAGTATCAATCAACGCGATAACTCTTTGGGCGGAAACCTGAGTGTCGAGAATCTGTTTGAGTTCGCTCATCGGAAAAGCGGTTCTCGACATATCCACAACCTTTGTATCCGCCATCAGAAAATACAGATTCTGCGGCGCGAGCGGGTCGGGCGCACCGTGTCCGGCGATGAATATAAAAATTAAATCTTCGGGCTTCGCACGTTTCGCCGTATCCATCAAAGCACTCCGCACGGCAAGCAGCGATGCGTCCTGATTAACCAGCAGTTTGATGTCGCCCGACGAAAAACTACCGCCCGCAGGAGTTTGCAGAAACGCGGCAATGGCTTGCGCGTCGTCGTCTGCAAAGCTCAGATTTTTCAATCCCGCATCGGTATATTTGTATTCCGAAATACCGACGATGACCGCAAATTTCCGTCCGCGAAAAACTTCCGCCTGGCCGCTCGTATCCGGCTTTTCGATGACCGCCGTTTTATCGCCCAAAACCATTACGTAAGAAGCATAATATTCGCGTCCTTTGCGGTCGGTGGCTCGGATTTCGAGGATGTTTTTGCCCGGCAGCAGTTCGTAACCCCAATTACGATCTTCGCGTCGGCCGCATTGGACGATTTTGCCTTGCGCGTCTAACTTCTTATCGCAACCGCGATTGATGCCGCCGCCATTGAGCGTGACAATGATTTTCCCATAATCAATGTCGGTCGCAAAGGGTTCAAGCACCCGGAATTTCAGCGTCGGAACGGCTTTTAATGGCAAACGAATAACTGGCGAAGTGTAGCGCGTCGCCGAAATTTCGGGCATTTCCAAAACAAACGGCGCACGCGAAGAAAAAGCCGTTTGCGCCGCGATTGAACTTGTCAGAAAAAATAATAAACAAACGTTGATTTTGAAAATTTGAGATTTCATAGATTTGAAATAAAGCGATTATACGAATTTCCGTTAAAGATTAGCCAGTAGGCAGCAGCGTCCGTTTTGCCGGTGCGTCGCCCGTAACCTGTAAGTTACGTAGAGAGAGTTGCTCGCGCACCATCGTTACTGACTTGCTCCAAACTGTATTTCTCCGCGAAAACGAATGCTAAAACATCGCATTTTCGCGGAGAAACTTTTTACCAAAAACAAAATCTATTGTTTTTTGGTCGTTGGCTGGGTCGTGGTCGGCGTCGCCGTAATTGAAGACGCGACGTTTTTGACGTTTGAAACCGGAATCGCATTCCAGTTTAATTCGCCTGCTTCCTGCATATAATCGTAAATAATGCTCATATTCGGCGGAAGTTCCCCGCCATTATCCTGCTGATACAAAGTGACGTAACTTTTCAAATCGCCGACGATCTCCATAATGTTGTTGGTCGTTCGTCCGCTCATTTTTGACATCGCATAATAAAGCCTCGATTGCGGATTTGACCCGCGTTTATCGAGTTCGATGGCTTTGGCAAACATCTGCATTGCTTCTTCCCTTTCGCCCGGTTTGCGTGCCGTCAGGCTCAAAACCTTGCCGTAGAAAAAATAACCAAGCGCGTCGTCCGAACGAATCGCCAGCGATTGGCTCAGATTCCGGGTGGCGAGTTTATACATATCATAGTAAAAAGCCACGACGCCGTTATCGCGTTTGAGAATCGCCATGATATTCTCAAATTCGCCGTCGCCCGCCATAATCTCGCCATTTTGGACTTTCATTTTAATGTCGTCCGCCATTTTTTCCTGATTTTTTGCCATCCGGTTGACAACAACCGTTGAATTACGGTCAATCGAGAGCGATTTTCCGCGCAGATTAGTGGCACCTAAAGTTGTTTTGGCAATTGTTGATGAATCTGCCGAGTTGATCCAGGCACCGACAGTTTTGCGACGTTCTTCCGTGCGTTTACGGTCGGCAAAACGGTCAAGCTCAAGCCGCGGGTCTTCGACGGCGGCGGCTCTGATTGTTTCGTAAAAAGTTTGCGATTCACGAACATCATAATTCCGCTTGAGCATATAATCCATCGCCAGTCGGTCGGCTTCGTCTTCCTGCGCGAGCGACCATTCAAAGCCTTTCGGGTCAACAAGTTTAGCAATAGATTTGGCAATTGCCGCGCCGAAAAAAGCTCCGCTGAGCATATTTTTGGCGCCGCCGCCGCCAAACGCTCCTAAAAGTCCGCCGCCGACCGCCCCGATAATGCTCGCTTTTCGTTCCTGATCTTTTGTTTCATCTTGAATTTCGTTGGCGACGAGAACATCCTGCTGCCAATGATTTTTTTCGATGTGGGCGATTTCGTGCGAAAGAATGTAGGCGAGCTGCGCTTCGTTATCAACCAGCGAAAGCAGTCCGGTCGAAACATAGACCGTGCCGGTCGAAAGCGAACGGGCATCGGGCATCGGATTGAGCGTAATTTTGAAACCGAAACGGTTTTCGGAATTCGGCGGAACAAGCGACTGTCCTAGCCGATTGACATAATTCTGCGCTAAAAGATTATCGTAAAGAGTATCGCCGTTTTTAGGCAATTTATCACCCGAATTGGTCAAAACTTCATCGTTTGAGTCAAACGTATTGGTTTCAAACGCAAGTTTGGCGTGGTCGCGCTGAAGTTGTCGGTAATCGTAATCAACTTGTTCCTTAAATTCTGAGTCTTTACTATATTTTTCCTGCGCTTTAGAGAGCGTTTCTTCGTATTTACGGATTTGCTTTTCAACCCGTTTTTCGTCTTTTTCGTTTTGTTTTGATTCCTTTTTCTCCTGTTTGCTCTTGTCGTCTTTTTGCGCCAAGGCAAAAGTCGGCATCAATAATGCCATAAACACAATTCCGGCAAGGACACGAACAGTAACCTTTATTTCAATAGCTTTCATTTCTTCGGACTCCTTTTCAATTATTAAATGTGATTTAAATGTTAAACTCCAACACACAAATTCTGTATGATGACGATATAAATTAAGTATGAAACTGCCCCTGTCCCGAACGTCTGATTGCTAAAAATAAATTTAGATTATTTAACTACTTTTCCATGATAATTACAAGACTTTCCTAAAAATAAAACGGCGTTGTTTTAATCTCTCAGCCACTTCCGCATTTTTGGATAAGCCGCTCTGCCGAGTTCAATCGCTCTTTTTTCCGAAAAACCCATCTCCGCCTCTTCCAACCCTTTCAAACCAATATAAACACCGAGACGGAAATTAAACAATAAACTTTCCGAGTGTCCTTTATAGCCGCCTTTGTGAAAAACAATTCGCGGGTCAATTTCGAGATGAATGCAAGCCGCATACGACCAAGCGATTGCCTGCGATTCCAAAACACTGAGATTGACACCGGGCAAAATAATTTCGTCGCTCAGTTTATCCCTTAAAACAGCGGGCGCAACCGCGAGATGTCCGGCTTCATGAAGCAAATCGCCGGGAAATGTGAGTTTTCCTTCGTCAACCAGAAGTTTTCCGTTTTCGACCAAAATCCCGGACAAAAAAGTTTCTTTGTCAATTTTTACAGGAATTATCTCAATTCCGATTTCTGTCAAAAAATCAGCAATTTTATTGGTCAAATCATTTTGAAAGCGTTTTTTGTTCGACATATCTTGTCAAATTATAATGCTTTTCGCGTAACAATCATAAATTGATTGTTGAAATCATTACTTTTTGATAAACTTTCAGTTTGCTTTTATGAGTAAAAAGATAATCGAAAGCTACAAACAGAAACTCGCCCGCGAAGAAGGCTTTACCCTCAAACACGGTGCGCAGCTTCGCATTGCGTTGTGTTACCCGAACACACACGCGATCGGAATGGCAAATCTCGGACTTCACACGATGTATGAACTTTTTAACAGCATTCCCGAAGTTTCGTGCGAGAGAGTTTTTCTGCCCGACGATGCCGAATTAAAAGAATACGAAAAATCGCGGACGACGCTGCTTTCGCTTGAAACACAAACGCCGGTTAAAAATTTCGATGTCGTCGCTTTTTCGATTTCATTTGAAACCGATTATCTGAATATGGCGAAAATGCTGCAAATGAGCGGCATCCCTGTCTGGTCAAAAGACAGAAATCATTTTCACCCACTGGTTGTGATGGGCGGCGCGGCTTCTTTCTTAAATCCCGAACCGATTGCCGATTTTACGGACGTGATCGCCGTCGGTGAAGGCGAAATTCTCGCTTTTCAGCTGGTTGACGCGGTTTTTGAACACGCCAACAAAGAAGATATTTTATTAAATCTTGCTCGTATCGGGCGCGGATTTTATGTTCCGTCGCTTTACGATGTGATTTACAACGATGATGGAACGGTTTTCGATTATCTTCCAAAAGAAAAAGGCGTTCCGAAACGCGTCGGGCGCGCTCTCGCGGCGGTCAATCCGAAAGAAGGAACGCTTCGCCGGGCAATCAAACGCGGCGAAAAAGAATTAGCCGATTTTCTCGTTAATCAGGATATTTTTTGTCCTTCAACCTCTGTTTGGTCGCCAGGCGCGGAAATGGGCGACCGGCTGCTGGTCGAAATTTCGCGCGGCTGTTCGCAAGGCTGCCGTTTTTGTTGGGCCGGCTATAATTATTACCCGCCGCGCGTCGTGCCGGCGAAAGATATTCTGGCAAAAGCCGCTGAATGGCGCGGCAAAACGAATAAAATCGGTTTGGTTTCGACAGCCGTTTGCGATCATCCGGAAATTTCGACTATTTTGAGCGAGCTCCGGAAAATGGATTATAAAATCACTGTTTCTTCATTAAGGCTTGACCAGATTTCCGACGAATTACTAGATGCTTTGGTCGAATCAAACGACCAGCAAATCGCCGTCGCGCCCGAAACGGGTTCGGACCGCCTGCGCCGCGTCATCAATAAAAACTTAACAAACGACGAAATCGTGGATATTTGCGGCGCGGTTTTTGATCGCGGAATGCTGACGATTAAACTTTATATGATGGTCGGACTGCCGACCGAAACGCAGGAAGATTTGGACGAGATGTTTGTGCTTGTCGAACGCATCAAAAACCGGATGCTCGAAGCCGGCAAGAAATTCGGACGCGCCGGAAAAATCATTCCTTCCCTCAACGGTTTCGTGCCGAAACCGAATACACCTCTGCAATGGGACGCGATTTGCGACGAAAAGGAATTAAAGCAAAAAATCAAATACGTCTGCAAAGGGCTTTCACGAATTCCGAATGTCGAAGTCCGCTTTATGTCCGCAAAAGTTGCCCACGAACAAGCTCTGTTTTCTTCGGGCGACCGGACCGTTTCAAAAGTTATCGAAACAGCAGCGCGAACCGGCATAAATATTCGTGAAACGCTCAGAAAATTAAATTTCGACGACGCTTTTCACATTTCGCGTGATCGTTCATATGATGAATTTCTGCCGTGGTCAATCGTTGATTCAGGTTTATCTTTTGATTTTTTGAAGGAAGAACACGAAAAATCGCAAGCCGCGCTTTCTTCAAAACCGTGTCCGGCGGTTGAAAAATGCACGACTTGCGGCGTTTGTCCGACAACTTGGTTGGCTGATGCACCGACTAATCTTATTCAAATTCAGCCGGCAAAAATTCAGCAGATTTTAGCTGTTAACGCTTAATCTTTGCTCCCAATCCAACCGTTTAAGCCAATAAGAAAATCAACTGCGCCAAACAAAATTGCGCCCCAAAAGATAAAATATCTTCCGCCGCCGCTTGCCGAGCCGTAACTCACAACCGTTGCGATTGTTCCGCCAATTGCCCAAAGTGCGCCGATAAACATCTTTCTCAAACCGTTGCTCGAATTGGAGGTCAAAACGGATTTGGCGTTATATGAACTTGGATTATTATATGAATTAGACGCGGCAGTTTGATTGTATCCGCCGTAGTTTGGTGTTGGTTGAGGATAATTTGCAGTTGATAATTACAGCGTTTGCACATAAATGCATCCGCGAAATTCACCAATTTGCACTGGGGGACATCTTTGGCTGGCCATACAATTTCAAAGATTTGATTATTGTTTGGTCAAAAACCCGGTCGGCGT
>JBDTZT010000149.1:0-7491 GCA_040005005.1 Actinomycetota bacterium | reverse complement strand
TTGCAGCCGATAACAAGATGCGTAACACCTTTCGACTTTAAGAAACTGACGACCGCGTTTAATCTGGCAACGAGTTCGGCGCGCGACATTTTTCCGTAAGGCCTTGCGCCCGTGTCGGAAAAATAAACGACCGCGACATCGCTGAGCCTTTCTTTGACAATCTGGTAAATGCTCACGCCACCGATGCCCCAATCCAAAATGCCGAGTTTTGCGATTTGTTTCATTTTAAAAAGCCGCCAGCATCAGTATAGCGAGCGGTAGCGAGCATGTTCAGATAACAAAAACTTGTGCGAAATTGGAAATGTTCGCTACCGCTCACTATACCGATTTCTCTTACGGATAAGATAATTTTACTTCGACACCTTTTTCGACCGCGCCTGAATCGAAGGCGACGAGCCGCGCATTCCAGCCGAGATTGATAATCTCCATCTTCTGACCGGGAAAACGGCTTTCGAGATACCATTTCATTTCGTGTTCCGAACGAATCGGATTGTATTCGAGCATCTTTTTCCAGTCGGGATGGCTGACGAGCCTGGCGAGGTTCGCGTTAAATTCTTTATTCGCCTTCTGCCCGAACATCGTGCGGAGCTTGTCCGATAAAAGTTTCGGGTATTCTCCGACGCTGACCGGAACTGTCACCATATCTAAAATCAAAAACTTTCCGCCGGCTCGCGTGACCCGCTTGACTTCCGACAAAAGCGGATCCCAATCCAGATAGCGAAACGACATCATCGAAATCACAACGTCAAACTGCGCATCGGCAAACGGCAGAACCGGTCCGTTAATGACCGAAAAATCGAGCTTTTCGAGTGCGGCGTTACGCTTTTTCGCCTGCCCGATCATCCCGGCGGATTCGTCCACGCCCGAACCCGATTTGATGCGGTCACTGAGCGCATTAAGAAGTGCGCCGTTGCCGCAGCCGATGTCGAGAAGATTTATTTCCTTGTCGGCGGGCAGATGTTCGTTGATCCATTTCCATTCGTCTTTGCGCACCCGAATATCCTGAAACGTCGCGTCGTAAAGCTCGGCAACGTGATTGTAAGAAGTATCACCCGTCGGCGGTTCGGGTGCAAAACTTTTCATCTTTTCGGCGGGCATCATTCCGGCGAACTTTAGCGCGGACGCGCCCAAACCGTGCGATTTTCTGCCCTTACAGCCGATCGTGTATAAATCGCCGTCCGCCGAATCGCCGACATATTTGTATTTTGCTTTGCTTTTTGAAAATGTCGTGTACCAGAAAAATCCGTATGCTTTGACGTTAAAGGTGCGCGCAAAAAACGGTGCAAACCAACGCGCCGAACGACAGCAATGAAAATAGGCGGAAGCGTCTTCCGAGAAGGAAATTTCCATCTGTTCCCATTCATAAGGACTAAACTGTTCGGGAAATTTGATCGTCCCGAACATCGGCCCATACATTCCCGAATGTCCGACGAAATGAAATTCTTCGATTAGCTTTCCCGCCGCTTTCAGGTCGTCGAAAATATGCAAAACTTCGCGCTTGCTTTCGACGGCTTGCGTGATGATTTCGCCGGCAAAACCGCTTTCCTTTTTCTCGCGGGCAAGTGTGTTGGCGACAATCGGAAACTGATGACCGCCTTTGCGGTAAATCGTTGTATAAACAATGATGATGACTTTATTAGACAACATATTTCTAAACGCAGCGGGCATTTTTCGTTGTAACTTAAGGCGAACTGAAATTAAAGATTAAATCGGTCAGATGCATTGTAAAGCAAGAGAGATTTTACATCAATGTGAGCCGCGAAAGAAGATACTTGGGGATTGTTTTGCAAATATCTGCAACGAAAATAATGTTAGTTTATGGCGGGTTTCTTTAGTTTACTTTTTGCCTGTTCAAAACAGGTCGGACAAATTCCGTGCGAACTTTCCGTCTTAAACCTTTTCTTAAAGAAGGTTTCAATCGGAATCCATTCGTCGTTATGTTCTAATTTTTTGCACCACGCGCAAACCCGCAAAAATCCTTCGAGATAATAAAGGCGCGAAACCAATCGTCCGGTTAAAAACATCACCGGAATGGCGATTATCAAGACGATGATATTTTCCAACGCGACTTCATTCCAATTAAAAGGATTTTTGATGGTGCCGAAATAGCCCGGTAAGTCTAAGAACTCAATAAGCCACGAGAAGCCAATAATCGCCAAAAAACCGAGGCCTTCATACCATAAAATGCGCGAAAAATATGTTTTTGTTTTCATTAAGGAACTATACCCACAGACTTATTCAGCCAAATTGGTTACAAGAAGGGGATAGTAACTTTTTGAACAAATTTTATTTATTAATTTAAGAGATTATTAAATTAAGAAAGCCGCCGGATTTCCAGTAAACCCGGCGGCAAACGCACGAAATAAGCAAATTCTTATTCGCATCATTCAGTTAAAATTCTGGGGATTTCGGTTAGTGAACGGAAAACATTCGTCTTGATGCGGCTATTTTAGACGGCGATTGAATTTTAAATTAACTCGTATGGTCGAGAATAATCTTCCAGCCGTCTTTGAATTTTCTAAAATTGAGCGTGAACACTCCGGTCGGTTTGTCTTTTTCGCGCACCAGCGTAAAATGCCCAAGCACAACGGCCGATTCTTTGCCCGTAACGGTTATTTCCAAATCCGTAAAACTCAAAACGCCCATTATTGCGCGCGTCGCGTAAGATTTTTTGTAGCGTTCAAGCGTCGGCTGCCAGCCTTTTGTAACATTGTTGCCCGACACAAAAGTCATCTGCGGCGAATTCCAATAGCCTTTCATAAAGCCTTCGATGTCGCCTTTGTTCCACGCCGCGACCTGTTCGTCCATTACTTTGCGAATTTCGCCCTTGATTTTTTCGTCCTTCGTCTGCGCGAAAGTCACACTCATTCCGCCCAAAATCAAAAGCATTGTCAACAAGATCATTTTCATAATGCAGATACAATAACATATAATCTTTGCAAAAAAACAGACGAAAAGGAGCAAATATTATGCGAAAGTTGTTCTCGGACTCGGCCTTAGTCTCGACGGCTACATCGCCCGCAAAAACGGTGCGGTTGATTGGCTTTCGATGGATTGGGATTATGATTGGACGAAGTTTTTTGCGGGCGTTGACGTAGTGCTGATGGGACGCAAAACACTCGAGCACGCCCTCAAGATGTTTCCGTCAAAGGCCAAGCAAAAAATCCGTATCAGGGAATGGAAACTTACGTTTTTTCGCGCAATTTGAAGGAAAGAGGAGTTGACGGAATTGAACTTGTTTCGGGGAATTTAAAGGAATTTGTCGAAAATCTTAAAAAGAAAGAAGGCAAAAATATCCGGCTTTGGGGGCGGCGAACTGGCGAAAAGTTTTTTGGACGAAGACCTTGTGGACGAAATTTCGCTCGGCATCACGCCGCATCTGCTCGGCGCGGGACTTCCGCTTTTCCCCGCACTCGCGCGCGAAATTCCGCTTCGCCTTGTTTCGTGCAACGTCTGCAAACATACCAAAGAAGACAACGGAATGCTCGAATTGCTTTATGAAGTAAAAAGGTGAAACCGGAGATTTTCACAGATTGACGCGGAAAAAAATGAAATCTCCGGTTCTCCTTACGAAAGAGGCGTCGTCTGAATACCGAATCGGATTCAGACGACGCTCGCTAACCTCTATTTGATAGAGATCCGATTGATTGTTATGACTTGCCCGTCAAGTGCGCTGATGATGATCTTAGTCGAATTGCCTTCTTCTGCCGCATCTTTGTCGAGAATCAGAATGACGTAAACGACCTCGTTCGGGGTGCGTGCTAACTTGCTTTCGATGACCGCTCCCGGCTGAGAGTTGGTGGCGATTTGAATCGCTTGTTCCATCGATATTTTCGCTTCTTTGGCGAATTGCGCCTGCTCCAGACGTTCCTCCTTTTCTTCTTTCGCGAGCGTCGGACCGATCATCTTTTCTTCATCCGGTTTACGCGCATCGATTTTTCCGCCATCCTGGTTTTGATGTTCTTCGAGCGCTCTCTTTAATCGGTCTTCAAGTTCCCGGGTATCGCCGCCATTGATTCGACGCTCTTCGATCTCTTTCTTCAATTTCACGATGCGCTCTTCTTCCTCTCTGTGCTGCGTCAGCGTCGGATTCTCGTTTTGTTGGGCGCTGACATTATTGATTCCGATGCGGAACGTAAATATTGCCGCCATCATACACGGAACAACAATAAGTAAAAGACCGGAAATGATTAATAAACTCTTTTTGTGCAAATTTAATTCTGATTTTTTAAGTAATGACATAATACGTATCTCCAGATTTTCGGCATCCATAATGCCGAGGGTTGTGGTTGGCGCCAATCGGCTCAAATTTGATGCCGAACCGGCTAGTTTGACAAGTGAACGGGCATAAACTTCTGCCTTGAGCAGCCGTTCGGCGACTATCTCATCACAGCAGAGTTCCCGCGTTTGATTGATCCGTCGTTTCACGAGCGTTGCCGCCGGATGAAACGAGAGCGGTAAAAAAATAAATTCGTAGATTATATTAAAGAGGTAATCACGCCGCCGAACATGGACGAGTTCGTGACCGATGGCTGATGTCAGTACGTTGACATCGGTTTCTTTCAACAACTGTTCCGGCAAAATGATCAGCGGACGGCGATTGCCCATCGTGATTGGAACAGGTATGGAAGCTGAGAATAAGACGGATGCTTTTTCGATTCCGACAACAGTTTGACACTTTTCAATGGCGGTCTGAATATCATCGGAAAATGCCGTTTGATATGCGCTCTCGGCAATCACTTTTGTTCGTTGCCAAGCCCTTAGTAATTTCGCGCCGCGGTAGAGGACAAAAAGAAGATATGCGATAAGTAAGACCAGCGCAAAACTTCTTTCAATCGGAATGAGGAAAAGGCTTGCTTTAGCATTTGTTTCTGACAAATCCGGCGGGATTTCCAAAGGTAAATTTGCCTGACGAACAATAGTTTGATTGTCTGCTGTTTGCGGCACCGGCTGTTTGGGGAAAAAACTGTCCCGCAAAAGTGCTGAGCAGGTAAAGATCGGAAGACCAAAAGATAGAAAAAACGCGGCGACCCAAAGCAGATGTTTATAACGAGCCGATGCTCCGCGCAGCAATCTGGCGCAAATCGCGGCGATTGCTGTCACCAATGCAATTTGCCAACAGGCATTCAATAAGAAGGTCAAGAGTAATTGGCTAATTGTTGTCATCCTTTTCCTCCTTCGACTCTTCTACGAGCCTGTTTAGCTCTGCCAATTTTTCGGGCGTCAGATGTTTTGATTCAACCAAACTCATGACAAGGTTTTCCGCCGAACCACCGAATAGACGCTCAACCATATCGCCGATAGTTTGACTGATAACCTGTGTGCGGCTGACGACCGGACTATAAAAATATGCGCGGTCTTTCAATAACCGTTTAACCTTGCTTTTGCGGTGAAGAATGTTGAGCATCGTCTGCACCGTGGTATAAGCTAGTTCCCGTTCTAAATGTTGCTGCACTGTCTGGACATTGGCAGCACCCGTTTCCCAAAGAACATTCATTATTTCCAGTTCAAGCGGCGTTAAATTTTCACTCTTTTGTCTGACCATTCATGTATCTCCTAATATGTTAGGAGTATAAAATAGATGAATCACATTTGTCAACTAAATATTTAGGAGATGTCAAATTTAAATGTCGCGGTAAGAAGAAAACCAGTAACAATCGCTGCGCCACTCTTTAATTTTTCTTTCGATTTGCTTTTTATCGCGGGCAAAACTAACTTTAGAAATATGAGTATTGCAACAAAAACAGGCGATAAGGGAAAAACCGCGCTGATCGGCGGCGAGCGGGTTTCAAAAGCGGATTTCCGCGTTGAAACTTATGGCACGATTGACGAATTAGGTGCGGCGATGGGTTTTGCGCGTTCGATTTGCGGCAACAGCGAGATAAACGAACTGACAAAAAACATCCAGCGCGAATTGTTTCTGGTTGCGGGTTCGGTGGCAAATCCGAAGTTTGAAGACGCGCCGAAACCATACGTCGTGCCTGAAATGATCGAGCATCTGACGGCGGAAGTGGACCGTATCGAAACAATGGAAGGAATTTTGTCGGATTGGAGCCTTCCGGGCGATGTTTCGTCCGCCGCCGCGTTTGATATTGCGCGGACAATCTGTCGCCGTGCCGAGCGGTGCGTTGTCCGAATGGACGAATCGGGAGAAAATGTTGACACCTCAATCATTACTTATCTCAACCGGCTTTCGGATTTGCTCTGGCTCATCGGTCGGTTTCTGGAAATGAAGGCGGGCGTTGATTCTTCGCTTCGTGATGACGAACACAAAGGCAATAAATGGTCGCGGGCTTGGTAATTTGAAAAATTCGTTCTCTATCCGAAAGTATCTTTAAAGATTTCTAATATGCATTCTGTGAAGCTATCATATCCTTTATAAGGAAGTTTCGTTCCTTCTTTGTAATAGTAAACAGGCGGGTCATTGCCTTCGCAAAGATTGAAATACATAAACTGCTCGCCCAGATAAGATGAAAAAACAAAATCTGTTTCGCTAAGTTTAAAGTCGCTTGCTCTTCTTCAAGCAATTCGTCCATTGAATTTCTATTCTCAAAAACTCTCGGGTAAAAAATGTTTATATCTTCAAAGTATTTTCCAACTCCGCGTCCTACGAAAGCCATAAACTCTTTATAAGTTTCGGGTAACGGAGATTGTGCATAAATCTCAAGTCGCTCAATTTCCTTTTTAGAGCATCTGATCGGGTACAGATATAATCCAAATCGGCTTAGCTTTTTTGGAATTATTGAAATAAATTCTGATCTCATAAAATATTTTATGCTTTCCACAAACTACCGTTAATTATAACTATAATCCAAAGGTGAAATAATATTTTCACTTGCTGCCAAAAAACATTGCAAAAATCAAGACTTTGTGGCTTCATACAACTTGAGAAATTCACCGTCAAAGTCTTGAAATGCAAAATTCATTCACTATAGAAATCGAAAAACGAACTCACACTAAAGGGCAGGCTTTAATCTTTCGCGCCAAAGCCTTTTTACTTCAGCTAAAACGTAGCGCGGAAAATCTGGCGAATTCCGAAGTCAAACGATTTCGAAGAGCGGAAAATCTAACAAATCAACCGAACATCGCCGAATCAAAAACGCCGCTTTGGACTGAAAGCGCGCCCGCCGAACAATTTCTGCTGGCGGGAAAAGTTCATAATCTGCGGCTTGCCGTGCAAAGATTAAACGGCTTGGAAATTCCCGCCAACCAGACGTTTAGCTTTTGGAAACATCTCGGTCGCGCCAACAGTTTGAAAGGTTACGTCGTCGGGCGTGAACTGCGCGAAGGTTGTATTGTCCCAAATGTCGGCGGCGGTTTGTGCCAGATTTCAAACGCGCTTTACGATGCGGCATTGCAGGCGAATTTTGAAATCGTCGAACGCCACGCGCACACGCAGGTCATCGCCGGTTCGCTTGCCGAGCGCGGGCGCGATGCGACGGTTTTCTGGAATTACGTTGATTTGCGCTTTCATTCGCCAAACGCTTTCCG
>JBDTZT010000148.1:0-7508 GCA_040005005.1 Actinomycetota bacterium | reverse complement strand
GGGCGATTCACTCAAAATCGTCCTGTTTCACGACGGCGCGGAAGAATTGCCGCTGGCGCGTCTGGCCACGACGCAGGTTGGACCATATCACACGAACACGGCGGAAGGCTTAAAACTGGCGCGGCGGATTTTAGCGGCGCAAGGCAAAGAGATGAAGCAGATCGTGATGGTCACGGACGGGAAACCGACCGCTGCGTTTGTTGATGCGGGCAATCCCGCATATTTAAATTACCGCCGTTATTCGCAGGTTCAAACCGATAAACGCCTGCTGTATAAAAACTCGATGGGCAACGACCCATTCGTCATGGCGGAAACTTTTAAGGAAGTCCAAGCCTGTCGTAAAGCAGGAATTATGATCAATACCTTTATGCTCGCGAGCGATCATTATCTCGTCGAATTCGTCAAACAAATGTCCGCGATGACGCGCGGCAAAGCGTATTTCGCCAATCCAAATAACTTAACCGAATTCGTTCTGATGGATTTTCTGAAACGACGAACAAGTCGTGTAAAATAATTCTATCTATGCTCTTTCGTGAACTCTTAACCGACGAATTAAACCGGCAGCGGGAGGAATTTACGCGGTTTGCCGCATCGCAGACGAGCGACCTCAACGATTATGTGCTTAAACTGGCGCGTTTTACGGAAAGTTTTAATGCCGATGTTGCCGAAAAACTCGCTGCGGCAAACGATTACGGCGCGATTCCATCGGAAGAATTAAGCACCGCGAAAAGTTTTGCGATAAATTTCGGCGAAACTTGGACGAATCACGAAGAAGCGCGGCGTTGGGCGTTTGAAGTTTTGCAAAACCGGACGACCTTTGCGGCGGACGGCAGCCAGCTTTTTGCCGAACGCGAAGTTTCGATGCCGATTGCCGCCGTGCAGATCGGCTGGTTTGAAAATCCGCATAACGACGCGCTCGGCTACGAAAAAAACGCCCGCTTTTTTGTGCTTTCGCCCGCCGATTTACTTTCGCAGGACGAACCCGTAATTCCCGAAACACGCGTCGGACAACGGCGTTTTGAAGCCGAAATCGAAAAGGCGAAAGAATTTCTCCGTAAAAAACAAGGATGGCAGGAACGCGGCGAACGAATGCCGCTCGCGTTTTACGACGGCACGCTTTTGCTTTCCATTTCACTGCCGAAATCACAGCTTCAAGCCGATTTTATCGCGCATCTCGTCGAATTGGCACGGCTTTCCCGCGACACAAGCGTTCCGCTCGTCGGCTACGTTGACCGCAGTTATGCGCGTGACTTGATGGCGATGCTCGACGCTTCCGAGGGACAAATGGGCGCGTCGTTAAAGACGCTCGACGATGTTTCAATTCTGCACACTTCCGTCTTAAAAAGTTGGGGCGACCGCACGCCTTTTTGCTATTCAAAACGGCGCGGACTCGATGCTTTTATTGACCGGCACACCGGAAAATCGCTGGTCGGTTTCGTTTATCTGCAAACGACCGGCGACAGCGCTCCGGCGCGGCTCGATGTTCCGTCGTGGATTTACGAAGCAGGTCTTTTAAGCGAAGTTCTTGACACGGTGCGGGCGGAGTGCGTGATCGGTCTCGGTTATCCCTACGCGCTCGAAACCGCCGACCAAACCGCCGTGATCACCGTCCGCGACCGCGAAATTTTTCTTCGCGCTTTACAAGACTTTGCGGTTCGTGAAAAACTTGAATTCAGCGTGTCGCGCAAAAGCGCCAGTAAAGGACGTAGAAGATAATGGAAAACGGAAAACGGAAAACGGAAAATAAAGAACGTAAATTAAATTACGAAAAATTTTCCACTTTCCGCTTTCCGCTTTCAGTTTGTTCTGCGTGCGGTTCGCAGGCGCGGCGCGGGAATGCAAAATTTTGTCTGATTTGCGGAAAACTTCTGCGCGAAGATTATCAGCCGCTCGACACGCTTCGCGCATCTTATAATTTGCAGGGAAAAAGTTTCGAGTTTCAGACCGCCGAAATTGAAGAAGTAAAAAATTTATTCGAGCAAAATAAAAATTCGGTTTCGCAGACGGCCTGGGCGTGTCTGGTTTATTCGATGGTGCCGTATTTGGGGATTTTGTTTATTCCCTTTACTTTTTTGATCGGCAGTTTCGGATACGTAACAGCCTTGCGCCAACCGCAGCTCGGCGGTCGGCGGCTTGCAGTAATCAGCCTCGCGGTCAGTTTCATCGTGTTAGCCGTGCAGATTTTTTTGTGGTGGCTGCTTTATATTATTCCCGAACTCGGAAAACGGATTTAGGAGTCGGAAGCCGGAAGTCAGAATACGGAAGTGATTTATCTTCGGCTGACTACTGACTGCTGACTGCTGATTACTATTTAATGAAAATTGCCAAAATCGTTAGTTCAAACTCACATATTGATTACGTCGGACGCGTGATTGATTCGCTTGACGCGGCCGAACCGCCAAGCGCGGAAGATTTTGGTTTCGCGCAGTTTGTCAGTTTGCCGATTGGCGATGAAACGGAAATCGTCGGCGTAATTTATAATTCGATTTTGATAAATCCTGAATACGCCAATTACGGTCCGCGCCTTTCGTCAAAGCCCGAACTCGCTAATTTCAGTCCCGATTATCTTAACGAACAAGGCTTTTTAATCGGAATCTTACTGCTTGGTTCGAAAGAAAAAAATGGCAAAGTCACGCATGGCGTTCCGCGCCGCGTGGTTCCGGCGGGACAGGATGTTTTAAAGACCGAAGCCGGCGACGTCAAGAAATTTCATGCCGATGCGGGCGATTGTCTGCAAATTCATTATTATTCGCAAATCGTTACCCACGCAGGACTTTTTGCTGTGCCGCTGCTTGAATCAATCATCGAACAACTCAGTTTGGATTGTGCCGCGCAAGACCGGCAGCGGCTCGGCGTTTTAAAACAAACGCTGCTCTGGCAACGAACAATGAACGGAATGCGTCTATAAGATTAGATTTCAGATTTCAAATTAAAAATTCAGGATTAAGATTTATGAAAAAAATATTGTTTTTTCTGGCGTTAAGTGTATTCGCCTGCGCCTCGATGGTTTCGGCACAGCCGCGTCCGGTTGATAAAACAACCACGCCGGCCGCCGTCAAACCGGCGCCGTCGTCGTTTGCGGCAAAATATGAAGGCGGAATGTTCGGCTTCAGCAAAAAAGAAGAAGGCACTTTAAAGTTTGATGACCAAAACGCCCGGCTCATTTTTTTCAGCAAAGAGCAAAAAGAGCTGTTTTCGATTCCGTATAAGTCAATGCTGATTGTTTCTCCGCAATCGCAATCGGTTCAATCAACGACCGGAAAAGTCGTCAGCGTCGTTCCATACGCCGGACTTTTAGGCGGTTTTATCAAGGAAAAACGCCGGTATTTGATAATTAATTTTGACGACCCGGACGTTGAAGCGAAAGGTCTGGTCAATTTCAAGATCGAAGATAAAGAATTGCTCGATTCGGTAATTACCGCGCTCGGCACCAAAGCGCAGCTTAAACCGCGCGGCGATGCTTATTATCGTCCGAAAGATACGGCAAAAGCCGATAACGATAAATAAAGAAGTAAAGATTTTTGGCTCGCAAATTACGCTAATAGGAACGAATGATTAATAAAATTCGCGCTTATTAGCGTAATTTTTGCGCCAACTGTTTTATCTAATTCAAATCGCCGAAATGATTTTGTAAAAGACCGGCAACCATCATCACGGCAGTTTCCGCCCGCAAAATGCGACCGCCAAACGTGATGATTTGAAAGCCGTTCGCTTTCGCCGATTCAATTTCAGCATCTTCCCAACCGCCTTCCGAACCGACGAAGGCGATTATTTTTTTGTTTGAATGGATTGCGTCAAAACTTTCGCCGCCGCGTTCCGCGAATAAAATTTTTGCGCCGTCGGCAGATTTTATGACTTCGGCAAACTCTTTCGGCATTTCAATCGGCATTACCTTGGCGCGCCCCGATTGTTTGGCGGCTTCAAGGGCAATTTTTTGCCAGCGTTCGAGTTTTTTTTCCGTGTCTTTCAGTTTTACGTCGGAGCGTCGAGTGTTTACCGGAACAAATTTTGTCACGCCCAATTCGACCGCTTTTTGAATGACCAGATCAAACTTTTCACCCTTTAAAAGCGCAACTGCGAGCGTTAAATCCAAAGCCGATTCTGGGGCCGACGGCGAAATTTCCTTGATGATTTTGAGAATGGTTTCTTTTTTTGTAATCGTTTCGATTTCGCACCAAAACTCGCGCCCGGTACCGTCGAAAACATTTACTTTTTCGCCCGTCCGTAGCCGCAACACGTCGCGTAAATGGCGCGTTTCATCGAGGCTTAACGAAATCGTGTCGGTGCTGAAATTTTCTTTCGGAGCGTAAAATCGGCGCATATATTTTTAGCCATAGAGTTCACCGAGAACTCCAAGATTCATTTTTTCTCCGATTTCTCGGTGAACTCTGTGGCTTCTGTAAATTTCCCCTTAAAATCTTTTGAATTTTGCCGCAATTCGATCCACTGTTCAAAAACCTCGGGCGACTGCATCCAGAGCGTGAACCATTCGGCGATTTCGGCTTTTTCGGTGCGGTTTTTTTCTTCAACTTTGACGTTTTTGGCAATCATCTGGGCGCGGTTTTTACCTTTTATCGCGGTTTCGCGCAGCTGTCGTAAACCTTCTTTGTCGTTTTCCGAAACAAATTTCTTTCGTAAATTTTCAAGTCGGCGGATTGAAGTTAAGGTTTCTTTAAAGTCGGAAAATTTTAAGATGTTGCGAAACATCGCGTCGTAGGGCGACTCCAGTCGTCTGCGAACATCAAGGTCGAGAATCTCGGCGTGGCGCAGTTCCGCGCCTTCGTCGGCTAAGAGTCGCGCAATGATCATCGGCGATTCGACCGCGCCTTCGCCGAAACGGTCGCGCACGACGATTTCGATGGCTTCGATTTCCTTTGCGCCGATGCTTTCGCAATCGAGTTTTTCCCAAACTTCAATGATCAGGTCGGTTTTTGTGCGCGAATTCCACATATTTCAGTCGGCAGTTGGCAGTTAGGTTCTTCTGCCTACTGCTAACTGCCACTACCAACTAATTTTATCAAATCGGTCGAAGAATGGTTTTTCGGGTCGCCGACGATTGCCGTCTTGCCGCCGTATTCACGCACGATTTCGCGTTCGGGAACGCTTTCGGTCGTGTAATCAGTGCCTTTCGCGTGAAAATCGGGACGCACGGCGCGAATCAGTTCGGCCACGGTCGGTTCATCGAAAATCGTCACGAGATCAACGAATTTGAGTGCGGAAATGATTTCGGCACGTTCGCGTTCGGGCATCAACGGACGATTTTCGCCTTTTAATTTTCTAACCTGTTCATCAGAATTGATGCCGACAATCAAAACGTCGCCGAGCGATTTTGCGCCCGCCAGATAACGAATATGACCGACGTGAAAAAGATCGAAGCAACCGTTTGCCAAGACAATGCACGCGCCCTTGCGCCGTTCGATTGAAACCCGCGCGACCAGCCGGTTGCGCTCTAAAATTGGTGCATAAGAATTACTCATGAGATCAACAATAGCACGCCGATATTTACAGATTAAGCTGGTTTTTGTAAAAAAAAAGTTACCGGTGAAAATCCGCCGCATCCGCGTTCATCCGCGTGCTATTTACAGAAATAATTAATTCTTCCGCTTGAACACAAGCCGTACCTTTCTTCATCACGACAATTCCGCCCGCGTGATTTGCCAAATTCGCGCTTTCGGTAAAATTCAAACCGCATGCCAAACCCAAAGCATAAGCCGCGATAACCGTATCGCCCGCGCCGGTTACGTCAATCGGTTCTTTCGAGCCGACGGCTTCGAGATGAAAAGGCGTTTTGTCTTTTTCGACCAAAATCATTCCCTTGTTGCCGCGTGTCACGAGCAGGGCTTGATAACCTAAGCTGCCGCAAAGTTCGGCGCAATTTGCTTCGGTAAAACCTTTGCCTAAGATCTGTTCGACTTCGTCCTGATTCGGCGTAGCGGTGGTCGCGCCTGCGAATTCCTTCAAGCGAAAACGCGAATCAACCAGAAGCGGAATATTTTTTTCGGCGGCAATTTTTTGCGCGAGCTTCGCTATTTCTTCATTTGCCACGCCGTAATTGTAATCTGAAATTATTAGCGCGTCGGCTTTTTCGGTTGCCGAAAGCAAATTTGTTTTTAATTTTTCTAAAGTTTCGGCATCAATCGTTTGCTGATTTTCATAGTCAATTCGAATGACTTGCTGGCGCGGAGCGTAATGCTGCCCGGCGAGAACACGCACCTTTGTGGTCGTCGCAAATTTGTCCGATGCAACGATGAAGTCGCAATTTACTTTGGATGTTTTCAGTTTGTCCAAAAGCGCGTTGCCGTTTGCATCTTTGCCGATAATACCGACCAAAAATGTCTTTCCATTGAGTGAAGCGACGTTTGTTGCCGCGTTTGCCGCGCCGCCCGCGAGCGTTTCGGTTTCGTCGTGGCGCAGAATAAAAACCGGAGCTTCACGCGAAACGCGGGCAATCGTACCGCGCAAAAATTGATCGGCGACCAAATCGCCGATGACCACGATTGTTTTGTTCGGAAATTTATGTTTTATGATTTCTGATAGTTTATTCATTGAGATACAAACAAATTACTACAAATCAAACCAACAAACAAAAAGGTTGAAGGCCGCCAAAGCCTTCAACCTTTTATTTGACCATTTAGCAAAATTTAATGAGTGTCGTAGGCAGCAACCGGAAAGTCGCTTGCTTGTCCCCATTGGACGGTACTCGAAGTTTGGTCCGAACTTCTAAAAACATAGAAACTGCCGTTTGAATCGCGCCACACGGCAATGTCGCATTTGCCGTCGCCGTCGTAATCATTCTGCGCGTTTAGATCCGAACCCGTGATTCCGTAGGTGAGAGCCGTCAGCCCGCCGTCCGAACTTCGCAAAATATACCAAACTAAATTAGAAGTCGGGGTAGCGCCTTCGCGGACCACGGCGATGTCGGTTTTACCGTCGCCGTCATAATCGCCCGGAACAACCAAATCATTGCTGAGACCCCAGTTGACAATGGAAAAACCACCGTCACTGCTTCTTTGAATATAGAAAGTTGACTGGGCGGCGGCGGTTGCGCCGGGACGTTGAATGGCAAAATCAAATTTGCCGTCGCCGTCATAATCACCGCAAGCCGTGTAATCGGTTGAAAGTCCGAATTGGTAAGAAACGAAACCGCCATCTGAACTTCGCAAAACATACCAAATCATCGCGCCGTTCGTGCGGCGTACAACTGCCAGATCGGTTTTGCCGTCGCCGTCGTAATCCCGCGCCACAGGTTCATCTCCGGTGAGACCGAAACTAATAGCCACAAAAGTATTATTTGTACTGTTTAAACGATACCAAACACCGTCTGTGTCGCGCCAAACTGAAATGTCACCCTTAAAATCGCCGTCGAAATCGCCCGGAGCCACATAGTCGGAATTCGCCAGACCGAATTGCTGAAACACAAATCCGCCGCTGGATTTGTTGATATACCAAACATTATTGCTCGGACGGAAAACCGAAAAATCGGCTTTGTTATCGCCGTCAAAATCGAG
>JBDTZT010000147.1:0-7515 GCA_040005005.1 Actinomycetota bacterium | reverse complement strand
AACGCATCGCAAAATAAACGTCGAGCATTCCGCCCGCGCCGAATTTTATGTCAATCTCCCGGCCGCGTTTGGAACTCGATTTTTCTTCTTCAAGGCGCTCGCGAATCCGCCCGGTTTCGTTTTTTAATTCACCTGTTTCAACCGCTAATGCCTTTTGATGAATGATTTTTCGCGCCTCGGTTTCGACATATTCGCCCAGACCGAAATCGCCGCCGGCGGCACGAAGTTTGACATACGCAAGCCATTCCCAGATCGCCGAACGGTTCTTGAGATAATCGAGAAAAGCCGTTTTGCTAATCGAAGTCGCACCGTTTTTGCCGTCGGGACGAAGCCGCAAATCAACGCGGTAAAGATTTCCTTCACGCGTCATCGCCGAAAGCGTCGTAACGAAAATTTCGACCGCCCGGCTGTAAAATTCGGCTTGCGAGAGATCATTTTTGATTAAATATTTTTCGTCGTCGTATATCAAAATCAAATCCAGATCCGAGCCGTAATCCATCCCTTTTCCGCCGAGTTTCCCCAAACCCAAAACGGCAAATCCAAAATCGTTTATCGCCACCGAATAACGCTTTTCCAATTCGCTTTTGGTGATAAAAAGCGTCGTTTCAAGACTTGCTTCGGCAAGTTTGGTTTGCCGTTCCTTGGCTTCTTTTCGGCTGATTTTCTCCAACACATCAAAGACGACAATTTCAAGCAAAAACTGTGACCATAATTGCCGCAAAACCGCCAACCGGCGCGCAAAATCATTTTCTTTTTTGATCTTTGACAGTAGAATCTCGGAATAATTTTTCTCGGTAAAATCCGTTTCGGCGCTTGGCAAATCTCGAATCAAAATTGGGTTTGCTGCCAGAATCTCCGCAAAAGGCGGCGAAATTCTGACGAGTTTTTCGAGAATTTCAAGCGTTTTTTCGTTCAAATCAATTTTCAGATTTGATTTTTCAAGCGACGAAAGAATTGGTTGGTAAATCAGGTTTTTGGGCTTTGGTGTTTGGGCTTCGGTTGGCGATTTATAATTTGTAATTTGTAATTTGGCGGAGCTCAAACTATCTTCTAATTCTATCGGTTCTAAATTTTTGCCCTTGCGCTTTTGAGTTGAAAAAATCCGCGTAAAAATCTGATTGACATTCGCCGTATGAAGTTCTAAATTCCCGTTAAACTCATTCAAACCGGCAAATTTCATTCGCCGCGCAACTAACAAACGCCTTTCCGCGGCGTCCGGCACGAGGTGGGTTTGCAAGCCATTTTCCATCTGCAAAAGATGTTCTAAACGGCGCAAAAATTCATATGCGTCGAAAAGTTCGGTGAGTTCGTTTTCGCTCAACAGATTTCGGTCGGCGAGCCGCGATAAACTTTTTAAGGTGTGCGCGCAGCGCAGCCATTCGTCGCGCCCGCCGTAAGCAAGCTGCAAGGCCTGCGCGATAAATTCGATTTCGCGGATTCCACCCTTTCCCAGTTTGACGTTAAAACCTTTATCCGAAGATTTTTCGAGATTGATTTTTTCTTTCGAGGTCCGCACATTTTCGAGCGCGTTTTCGATTGTTTCACCTTTTGAAAATATAAAATTTTCAACTTCCGCGAAGAAATTTTTGTAAAGTTCCGCATCGCCCGCGCTTGAACGCGAGCGAATCAAAACTTGCCGTTCCCAATTTTGCGCTTCCGTTTGGTAATAACGAATCGTGTCTTTAACCGACAGTGCCAACGCACCGACGCGGCCGTGCGGACGAAGCCGCAAATCAACGCGGTAAGCCGCCCCTTCGCCCGCCTGCTGACCGACGAGTTTGGCAACAAATTCAGCGAGTTTGACAAAATATTCGCGGTTTGTAACTTCGCCTTTCGCACCTTGTCCCGAAGTTTCCCCGTCGGCCGAATAAACAAAAAGCAAATCAATATCAGACGAATAATTTAATTCCTTAGAGCCGAGTTTTCCCAAGCTGACAACACAAAATTCGGCTGATTTGGCGCGTCCTTTCCGGTCGGTTTCAAGCGGCGTTCCGTAACGATTGTCAAGTTCCTGGGTTGCCAAACGCAAGGCGTGTTCCAGAATCGCGTCGGCTAAATTTGAAATTTCTTCAGTGATTTCCGCGACGGTCGCCAAACCGCGAATGTCATGCAGAAAAATTCGTAAAAGTTCACGCCGCCGAAAACGGGCGAGCAAAATTTGCGGTTCGATCATTGAATTGGTGAGCGAAAAACGCCCGAGCGATTCGAGCAATTCTTCCTTGTCGCGGATTTTCGATTCCGTCCGGTGGCGGCCCAGCCACACCAAATAATTCGGATTCTGCAAAACGGTCGTCGCCAGCAAAGGACTGAACGAAACGAGCGTCAGCACATCGGAAAGCAAGCCTTCATTTTTGAGTAATTTATTAATTTGCGAGGGATTTTTTTCGCTGAACTGGTCGAGAAATCGCCGCGCAGATTCGGCATCAGGTAAATCCCGGATTAGAGAATCAAGGTTGCTCATCTTTAAAAACATTTTTTAGCCGCGGATCTACCCGGATTTACGCCGATTAAATCTAAGAATTAAAATCTGCGAAATCCGCGAATATCGGCGGCTAAAATTCTTTGCGCTTTTACGCTTAATCCAAAAGTTGATTTTACCCGCGAAAACGCTTTGGAGCAATCGCGTATTTTTTTATCTTGTAGCCGAGAATTCTTTCGGTCGTGTTGAGCATTTTTGCCGCCTTGGCAACATTTCCGCGGGTTGACTTGAGCGCGTCTTGAATCAAATCGCTCTCATATGCCTCGATCGCCGTCACGAGCGAAACCTGCGTGATAGTTCCTGAAACTTCCGCCGTTTGCAGAGTTGGCGGCAAATGATGGCCGTGAATCACATTTGAATCGCAAACTAAAACGGCGCGTTCGATGACATTTTCGAGTTCGCGGACGTTGCCGGGAAAATGATACGAAACGAGCATATCAATCGCCGGCGTCGAAATCCGCTTAATGAGCTTGCCGTGTTCACGCTCAAATTTAGCCAGAAAATGTTCGGCGAGAAGCAGAATATCGGATTTTCGCTCACGCAGCGGCGGCAGAAAAATCGTGAAAACATTGAGGCGGTAAAACAAATCCTCCCGAAACGTTCCGTTCGCAATTTCTTCTTCGAGATTTTTATTCGTGGCGGTAATCAGCCGGACATTGACCTTGATAGTTTCCGTTCCGCCAAGCCGTTCAAATTCGCGTTCCTGAATGACGCGAAGCAATTTGATCTGCGTTTGCGGCGGCAGATCGCCGATTTCATCGAGAAAAAGCGTCCCGCCGTCCGCCAGTTCGAAACGTCCTTTTTTGCGGCGTTCGGCCCCCGTGAACGCGCCTCGTTCGTAACCGAAAAGCTCTGATTCAATCAAAGTTTCGGGCAGCGCCGCGCAATTTATTTTGATGAAAGGTTGTTTTGAGCGCAAAGAATTGTAGTGAATCGCGTGTGCAATCATTTCCTTGCCCGTGCCGGATTCGCCGCGCAAAAGCACGGTCGCATTTGAACGCGCTACCTGCGAAACCTGGTCGTAAATATGACGCATCGGGCTCGAATTCCCGATGATTTGCGAAAAATCGTATTTTTCCTTGAGTTCTTGCCGAAGGTGCGAATTTTCGTCGGCGAGTTTTTGACGTTCGTCGGAAATTACGTTTTCGACTTTAAACGCTTGGGCGATGAGCGAAACAACCACCGATAAAAACAATTTGCATTGTTCAAAATCGAAATTTTCCCGATAACCAAACTCTGCCGAAAAAACCCCGAGAACTTTATTTTCCAGTAAAATCGGCAAAACGATAAGACTGGTTTCGGTTTCCAGTTTTTGCAGAAAACCTAAGGTCGGTTCAAAACTGAGACGCGGAATAACGACCGGCTTTCCGTTTTCAAAAACCGTGCGGAACAAACTTTTTTCCGCCTTGTTTTCCAAACGCCGAAAATCGGCAACATTTAGACCGCTGACCGCAACCGGACTGAGTTTATCGGTTTCTTCCTGATAAATCAGCAAAAAACTCCGCGCGACGGCGAATTTTGCAACCAAAATTTCCAACACCGTCGAAAGATTTGATTTCGGAATCTGTGAATCGTTTAAAGTTTTGATTATTGCTTGAATTATTTCAAGTTGGTTTTTATTCATTTCCTACAAATTTGTCGGATGTTATTAAATGATTCTCGAGCATCCTAGCAGAATAACCCGATGAATACGAGAATGAAGCAAAGAAAATTCAATTTACAACAAAATTGTATGTTTCAGTTAGAACTTACAACAAAATTGTAGGATTTACAAATGGTTTTACCAATTTTTTTTTGACGAATTATAAAACAAACCAATTAAATACAGGCTGTTTTCCGGATTTTGAATGAATGGAACGGCTTTTGCTTTAGGTAATTAAATAAAATTTGAAATTTCCTTTTTAATATAACGCTGATGACCGTTTCGGAGCAGGCACTTTTTTACGGCGGACTCGGCAGACAGAAAAATGCGGATTTGGCAATCTGCTGACAGATTTGGAGTCCGAATTCCAACACGCAAATAGGGGAAGATTGGCGCTGGAATTCGGACTCTGAATTCAAATTGATCTTTGAATATTTAATAATTATCTTTAGTTTCTCTCATAATGCCATCGGAAAAAAGACGCAGTTTTCTCCAAAGAACTGCGTCTTTGGCTTTTTTCGGCTAGAATTTTAAGGTGTCGGAAAAATTTGAATTTCAGATTAAAACGAAAGATTACAAAAAAAGGCTCGACGAATTTTTGTTCGCCGAATTTCCGCATTTGAGCCGGATGTATTTGCGCGAACTTGTCCGCGACGAAAAATGTGAAGTCAACGGAGAATGGAAAAACCGCGGATATTTATTAAAAATACAAGATTTTATCGAAGTCGAAGTTGACCGCAGTCGGCAGACTTCGCTTCAACCCGAGCCAATTCCGATTAAGATTATCTTTGAAGATAAAGAGTTTCTGGTTGCCGACAAACCTTCGGGAATGCTCGTTCATCCGACGGTCGGAGTGCGAACCGGGACTTTGCTCAATGCGCTGGCACATTATTTGAACATTTCAAAAAATGACAGCGATTCTTTCAGCCGCGCCGGACTCGTTCACCGGCTTGATAAAGACACTTCAGGCTTGATTGTAGTTGCTAAAAATGCTCGTTCGCATAGAATTTTATGCAGTCATTTTCAGCGTAAATTGGTTGAAAAAAGATATTTCGCGCTCGTCGAAGGAAAAATCGAAGAAGATTCGGGAACAATTGACGCGCCAATCGGACGCTATGCCGAGAAGCGTTTTTGGAATATCAAAGCGGACGGCAAACGCGCCATCACAAATTTTTGGGTAAAGTGCCGATTTATTGATAAAACCTTGCTCGAACTCGAACCGGTGACGGGCCGAACCAATCAATTACGAATTCATCTCGCGCACCTCGGACATCCGATCCTGGGCGACGTAAAATACGGCGGACGCGAATTTTCGCGGCTTTGTCTGCACGCTTTTCGCCTTAATTTTTGGCATCCGAACGGAAATCAGCGGTTGGAGTTTGAAACCGAATTGCCTGAAGAAATGCGAAAAAATATGCAATAATTCCCTAAGTTGAAAAGATTATATGAAAATCCTAGAAAAATAATTGTTAAATGAAACTACCTGTCCAAATAGATCGAAAAAATTTAACTTTTGCCGCGCTATTTGTTTTGCTCATTCTTTTGTTTGAAAGTTTAGTCTTTAAGACTTACCGGAATCTTCTTTTTAAATCATTTGAATTCAACCTTTTCCAATCAAATTCAATTAAGTTTTACTCTGTGTTTTTCTTTGGTTATACAGTAGCGGGCACTTTGCTTTTAATTTTTATCTATTTTTCTTTGGTTTCAACCGGAATTTTTAAGACATTTTATTTTTTACTTTTTACATTTGCCAATTTTTACGAATACAGTTACCAAAATCTTTACGGACGTTTTTCGACCGCGCAGGATTTAAGTTTGGCTTTTCTGACCACTCCGACCCAAAAGGTTGATGCCCTGTTTTCCTATCTAAGTTTGACGGCTTTGATTCCGTCTCTGGCTTATCTGATTTTGCTTTTAAGGATTCGGAAAAAACAAAAGTTCAACTTTAAGAAAAGTATCGTGGTTTTGACGGTTTTTATCTGTTTCTGTACTGTCTTTAATCTGACAATGTGGTTGGTCGCGCCGCGATATTATTTTTACGAAGCCTGGAATAACTCCTTCGGCGCGGCGAGCCGGACATTTTATGAGTTTGCCTTTACCAAAGTTTTTTATTCTCCGACCAAACGCGAAGCCGTCGAAAAACCCAATTCTTCAAACTTGCCGCTGAATAATATTGTGTTGGTGTTGGATGAATCGGTGCGCGGCGACCATCTGAGTTTGAATGGATACGGGCGGCCAACCACGCCCTTTCTAGACGACCTCGCAAAACGAAATTTACTGCAAAACTGGGGAATTGCGGCTTCGGCTTCGACGCGAAGTTTTGAGTCTTTTCAATATGTAATGACCGGCGTTTCGCCCGACGAAACGGCAGATATTCAACAAAAAGTCCGGCAAATGCCGACAATTTTTCAATATGCCAAAGCAATGAATTACCGCACGTATTATTTCGATGGGCAAAGCAACGATTTTTGGGGCGGAGACTCAGCCGATTTGGCAACTATTGATGTTTTGCTCGGCACAAAATATTTCAATTCTTTACAGGAACCGGAATGGGAAACCGATTTTAAAATTGCAGCAAAAGTAAAAGAAATTATCAATACCTCAACCGGAAATTTTATTTTAGTTTTCAAACACGGCAATCACACGCCATACAATAAAAACTTTCCGACGGAGGCCGCTGTTTGGCTGCCGACTTCGGCAACATTTGCCCATAATTTGCTGAATTTAGACCGTGAAACTTTTATCAATACATATGACAATGCCATTAGGTATAATCTTGACGGATTTTTTCAAATTATGGCGACAGATTATAGTCAACTACCGAATAACACCGTAATTTTATACAGTTCCGACCATGGACAAACTTTAAGCGAAGACGGTGAGCTTTACAGTCACGGAGGAGAATCGCGTAGAGAAGCAATCGTGCCGCTTTTTATGCTTGGGCTAAACACCAAAGCCGACACTGACTTTAAAGCAATGCACGCTAATATTTTTCCCACATTACTCGATTTAATGAATTATCCCGAAGAAATGAGAAAACACAAATATGCTATTTCTCTGCTTAAAGCAAAAACCACTGATTCAAAAGAAAGGTATTTTATGACTCCGAATGTCGGGCCGGGCGAAAAAACAATTGAGACCGGAGCGAAAATAAAATTCGATTAAAAAGAACTGAATAACAAAATTCTGGCGGTTGCCGCTAATTGCTACCCGGCAAAACTGCCCGCGGCAAATATTTCAGTCAAAAGACAACCCGCCAAATGAAATCTTAGAGCAGCTCGAAGTCCGACAAAATTCAGTTTGCTGCCTGGGCAAACTTGGCAAACGGAAATTCATCCGCGACTAATTCCAAATTTGTTTAAGTCACGGCGCCGCCGTCAACGATAATGACTTC
>JBDTZT010000146.1:0-7538 GCA_040005005.1 Actinomycetota bacterium | reverse complement strand
TTGACTTCATTCCCGCGATTTTTTGTTCGCCCTCAGTGATTGCCGGAGATGTTGTTTTTCTGGTTCTCGGCATAATATTAAATTCTCCTTAAATACAATAAAATCCAGACCTTTGTCCTCTTTCGACGCACTCCAAAACAGCTCTGAAAGGCTCGAAATTAGAAAGATTATAATGATAATTCAAATTTTTGCAAGACTTTTTTTTCAAGCCTTTTTCAATGCCCGGTTTGGTGCCGGAACATAGCCGAAAAACGTGCCGCCAAAACTAAGTAAAGTCCTTACAAAACTCTTCAATGCTTTGCCGCTCAAGAGTTTTGCTATGACGTTGAAGAGTTTTGTTGAAGTGTTAAAGAGTTTTGAAGGCAGTTTATCGAATTTTGCTTGCTCGCTGAAGAGTTTTGTATAGACGGTTTCGAGAAATGTCTCGGTGCTGAAGAGTTTTGTTAAAGCGTTGAAAAGTTTTGCCAACACATTTTCGATCTGACTACCTAAACTTCCGCCGAATCGCCAACGCCAACTTGCGGGGATTGATTGATTAGGAAGTTTTCACGGGATTATCCAAAGTTTGCCTGCTTCATTTTCTGTCCTAAATTTCGTCAAGCGCACAAAAATGGTTCAATGTTCGCATTAAAGACATACACATTCTTCGATTTATCAGCCAAAACTCTCATGGCACCATAATTGCAGTATTTGGATTTCTTTAATACGGGAAAAGGTTTTTGAAAAGCCTGCACGAAGAATTTGAAAATATGAAAAAAATTATCTTAGCTTTTATTATCGGAACCTTTGCAATGGGATTGATGATTATGTCAACGCCGGTTTCAGTGGTTGCTCAAAAGCAATACGTTCGAAAGGTTGTTGACCGCAATGGTCGTGTTCGTTGGGTCCGCGTCAATAAACCGAGCTTTTACCGCCGCCATCGCAACCGGGTTAATATGGCGGTCGGAACCGGCGGCGGCGCAATCATCGGTGGTCTCATCGGTGGCAAGAAGGGCGCATTGATCGGTGGCGGTGTCGGTTTAGGCAGTTCGGCTCTTTACACTTATAAGCTAAAGAAGAAAAAACGAATTTACAGAAAAGTCCGCAGATATTAGTTTGAGTTTCTCTCAACAAAGGAAAAGGCGTGAAACACCATGGTTTCACGCCTTTTTTTTCGACGACAACTTTTACCTTACTGCCTAATCTTCCGCCCGATCATTAACGCCAACTAATTACGCGCCATAATTTTCATTAAAGCGGGGGCAAGGTTTCGCGCCAATTAATGTACTCGTGACCGCCGTCGAATTCGTTGTAAATAACTTCATTTCCCTTGAGCCGCAATACATCGCGGAAATGTCTGACTGCATGAAGCGTGATTGGTCTGCCTTTGCGGGTCGAAGGTTTTTAAGAATCAATATAGCCTTCTTTTATTGATGCCGTTTTGCCGTCGGCGAGGATGTACCAACGCTCTGAACCTGATTTGAAAGCCGCCCAAGTTTCGTCGCTTCCGATTTCGATAATCATTTCTTTAATTTTCCGGCGATCAACCAAGTCTTTTTTGCTAAGAAGAAAAACGCCGTCTTCCTGATCTTTGAAACGTCCGGCAATATATTTCAAAATCACTAACCATTCCGGCGTGAGAATCGGCGTTTCCTGAATCAGCACGGCATCTTTCAAGGCTTGATGATAAAATTTTTTAGCTTTGTCGTTTCTCGTAATCCAATCAACCGCGACGATTCTTTTAGCTGTTTTGAGATATAACGCTCGCCGCCCTGCAGCAAAATTCCTTCATTTTTCAACGGCAATTTTTTTGAAGCGATGATGTCAACATCTTTCGTCAACCTGTCGCCGCCGTAAAGAATAACCGCCAAACCGCCCGCCAATGCCCAATCAATGTTGTTTTCGTCTGCCAACTTGCCGACTGTTTCAATCGTTTGAATTGCCGATTCGTCGTCGAGCAAATCGAGATTTATCGTCATAGTTCTTTTTTAACATTTGAATTTTAACGTCATTCTATTCGGCAAAATCAATCGCCTGCTCATAATCCAATTTAACGTGGCGGATGGTTTTATGAATCAATATAACCTTCCTTTTCATTGCGCTGTTCTTCGAGGCTGCGACCGTCGGCTAGATCATACCAGCGTTGATAGCCGTGTTTTGCCAAACCCCAAGCGATTGCTCCGGCGTTTTTGATGATATGTTCTTTGATAAGATTTCGATTGACCAACTCATTTCGACTCAGCAAAAAAACGGCATCTTCCTGATCTTTGAAACGTCCGGCGATGAACTTCAAAATAACCAACCACTCCGGCGTGAGAACGGGAACATCGTTGATTTTGACGGATTCTTTTAAGGCTTCATCGAATAAAGGCTTGAATTCGTCTTTGCGCATAATCCAATCAACCGCGACTGTTTTGTTATTCGTTTTGATGTTGTATCGCTCGCCACCCTGTTTGAGTAAACCTTGATTTTCGAGCGGTAGGAGTTTGGAAGCAATAATATCAATATCCTTCGTCGTTCTATCGCTCCCGTAAAGAGCCATTGCCAAACCGCCGACCAATGCCCAATCAATATTGTTCGTTTGGGCTAATTCGGAAACCGTTTCAATCGCTTGGGTTGCTGATTCTTCATCGAGTAAATCGAGATTTATCGTCATAAATTATTTCATCATGGGAATTTTCACATCATTCTCTTTCGCAAATTCAATCGCTTCCGTGTAACCTGCGTCAACGTGGCGGACAATGCCCATTCCGGGATCGGTCGTTAAAACTCTTTCGATACGGCGGGCGGCTTCGGGTGTGCCGTCGGCGACGATGACTTGTCCGGCGTGAAGCGAATAGCCGATGCCGACACCGCCGCCTTGATGAAGCGAAACCCACGTTGCGCCGCCGACGGCGTTAATCATCGCGTTGAGATAAACCCAATCGGCAATCGCGTCCGAGCCGTCTTTCATCGCTTCGGTTTCGCGGTTTGGCGAAGCGACCGAACCGCAATCGAGATGGTCGCGCCCGATGACGATTGGAGCTTTGAGCGTCCCGTCGGCAACCATTTCGTTTAATTTTAGTCCGGCACGAGCGCGTTCGCCGTATCCGAGCCAGCAGATTCTGGCCGGCAAACCTTGAAATTCGACCTGTTCCCCGGCAAGTGTCAGCCAGCGCGAAAGATGGTCGTTTTCAGGGAAAAGATTCATAATCGCTTCGTCCGTGCGGTAAATGTCTTCCTTGTCGCCGGAGAGTGCAACCCAGCGAAACGGACCTTTGCCTTCGCAAAACAAAGGACGTATGTAGGCCGGCACAAATCCCGGATAATCGAAGGCGTTCGTAACGCCGTTATCTTTGGCGCGCTGGCGCAGATTATTGCCGTAATCGAAAACAATCGAACCGCGCCGCTGATATTCGAGCATTGCTTCGACGTGCCGCGCCATCGAATCCATCGCACGGCGTTCGTATTCGGTTTGGTTTGATTTGCGCAGTTCATTTGCCTCTTCGATTGAAAGACCGTTTGGAATATACCCGTAAAGAACGTCGTGCGCAGAGGTTTGGTCGGTAACGACATCGGGCAGAATTCCCTTTTCGAGAATCTGCCAATGAACATCGGCCGCATTGCCCAAAAGCGCGATTGATTTCGCTTGCTTTTGCGCGGTAAATTCTTTGACAAGCCGCAGAGCATCGTCTAAATTATTTGCCTGCATATCAACTTGTTTAAGCTGCAAACGTCTTTCAATGCGCCACCCGTCAACCTCAACAAGCAGCCCGACACCGCCGTTAAAGGTAATCGCCTGCGCCTGCGCTCCGCCCATTTCGCCTAAGCCCGCGGTTAAAACAAACTTTCCGGCGAGCGTTCCCCAACCGTTTTGCCTGGCCAGTGAGCCGAAAGTTTCGTAAGTTCCCTGCAAAATTCCCTGCGTGCCGATGTAAATCCAGCTTCCGGCGGTCATCTGTCCATACATCATCAAGCCCATCCGTTCGTATTTGTCAAATTGTTCCTGCGTCGCCCAATGCGGAACAATGTTCGTATTCGCAATCAAAACCTTCGGCGCGTCCGTGTGAGTTTTGAAAACAGCAACAGGTTTGCCTGATTGGACAAGCAGCGTTTCATCTACTTCGAGATTCTTCAGCGATTCCAAAATCGCATCAAACGATTCCCAATTCCGCGCCGCTTTTCCGCGTCCGCCGTAAACGATCAAATTATCGGGATCAAACGCGACATCAGCGTCCAAATTGTTTTGTATCATTCGATACGCCGCTTCGATCAGCCAGTTTTTGCAAGTAAGTTCAGTTCCCGTCGGAGCTTTAACACTTCTTTTCATAATCATTCAAAATGCAAATTTTAAGTTTCCAGACTAAACGGATTAAAGTCCGTGTCCTTGTCATAAAAATCTTCGTGTTCCGCTTTCTTCAAAAACCCGACGACCAGATAAGTAAAAGGCGTGGCGACGGTTTCCCAGAGTACTTTGATGAAATAATTGCCGATCATCACGTTGATCAGCTGTTCATTTGACCAGCTTCCATAAAAGGCGACGGGATAAAAGATCAGGCTATCGGCAATTTCGCCTAAAATCGTCGAACCGATCGTGCGAATCCAGAGAAATTTTCCGCTAGTCAGGATTTTCAGCTTAGCCAGCACTAATGAATTGACGAATTCACCCATCCAGAAAGCCGTCAGAGAAGCTAAAACAATGCGCGGAGTCTGTCCGAAAATCATTTCGATCGCCTTTTGTTTTTCCAGATTGCCTTGCAAAGTTGCCGGTGACACATTAATCGGTAAAGGTAAATAGTTCACAACTAAAGCCATCACCGACGCAAAAATTAACGCGCCGAAACCCGCCCAAATAACCTTTCTCGAACGTGCGTAGCCGTAAACTTCGGTCAAAACGTCGCCAAAAAGGTAACTTATCGGAAAAAATAAAACACCTGCGCCATAAATGTATTCGCCGTAAAAAGGAAGATTGATTGATGAAACCTTTTGGACACCGATTAAGTTCGAGCAAAGCAGAACGGCGACAAACGCCGCCATAATCAAATCGTAATATTTGTAATTTCTCTTTTCCTGCATTTAATTAGTTTTAGGTTTTATTTTTTGAACAATTCAAGTTTAGCAGATTTTACCTGCCAATATCACCGCGATACTGCATTCCGCTCCACGAAATATGATTGACGGCATTGTACGCATCGTCCAGTGCTTCCGGTAGATTTTCGCCGATTGCGGTGACGCCGAGAACTCTTCCGCCGGCGGTAATATAGTTTCCGCTTTCGTCTTTGGCTGTTCCGGCGTGAAAGACTTCCACATTTTCGTGCGCTTTTGCCGAATCCAATCCGTGAATAACATCTCCGGTTTGCGCCTTTTGCGGATAACCTTTGGCAGCAAGCACGACGCACGCCGCACTGCCTGTTTGCCATTCGATTGAGAGCGTAACGAGCGATTGTGAAAGTATCGCTTCGCAAACCTCGACTAAATCCGTTTTCAGTTGAACTAAGATCACCTGCGTTTCGGGGTCGCCGAAACGGACGTTGTATTCCAAAACCCGCGCCCCGCGGGCGGTCAGCATCAAACCGAGAAATAAAATTCCGCGAAAAGGAAATCCGTCTTGTCTGGCTCCGCTGAGCGTCGGTTTGATTGTTTCTTCAATAATTTTGGCGGTTTGCTCGGCGGTTAAAAGGCTTCGGTCAGAAACCGTTCCCATGCCGCCAGTATTCGCGCCGGTGTCGCCTTCGCCAATGCGTTTATGGTCACGGACGGGCGGCATCAGCGCGAAATTTTCGCCATCGGCAAACGCGATCAAGGAAACTTCCCGGCCGAAAAGACATTCTTCCAAGACGATTTTTTCGGTCGCGTTCTTGCCGGCAAGTTCTTCGAGTTCGCCGATCGCTTTCAAGGCTTCGTGACGATTGCTGGCAACAACCACGCCTTTTCCCGCCGCGAGTCCATCGGCTTTGACGACGGTCGGTGCTTTTTCATCGCCGAAATATCCGCTTTCTAAAATTTGTTTAGCTTCTTCGGTCGAAAATGCAGTTTGATATTTTGCAGTCGGAATGTTGTGCCGCGCCATAAAATCTTTGGCGAAAGATTTACTGGCTTCAAGTTGTGCGGCTTTTTGGCTGACACCGATGATTTTTAAGTTTCTTTTTTCAAATGCATCAACCACACCGAGCGCAAGCGACGTTTCGCCGCCGACGAAGGTTAAATCAATTTTGTTTGCCTGGGCAAAATCTGCCAGCTTTTCGATTTCGGTCGGTTTAATAGCAACACATTCGGCCATTTCCGCGATTCCGGCGTTTCCGTCGGCGCAAAATATTTTCTCGACCCATACGCTTTTTTGAAATGAACGGCAAAGCGCGTGTTCACGTCCGCCCGAGCCGATAACCAGTATTTTCATTGCTTTTATTTATCTCAAAAACAAAATTTATAGTCCACAGGTCAAAATGTTTTTTCATTTTTTTAGTCAAATACAAAATACAAAATCATAAAATTTCTAAATCTAAACAAATTATTCGACGCCTACTTGACAGCCATAGGCATTAGTTATAAGTTCAACAAAGGTTCACTCAATTAATCCATAATATTGTGTAGTCGCTTTAATTTTGCTGAAAAGGCTCTTACCCGCGTGTTTGAGAATTATTGCTTAGTCGCGCCTTTTCTGAGGAAAGTTTTTTTGCCCCCGAAATCTTTCGATCAAATTTATCCGAACAAAAGCTTAAGCGAATACCGGGAGGGAAAATGAAACCGCATGTTGAATCGCAAAACCTGAAAGAATTTAATGAAAAAACCTTTGCTGACGAGGCAGATTTTGTTGATAAAAATTTACTTTGTATTGATTGCAGTGATGATTTTATATGGTCGGTCGGTGAACAAACATTCTTCCGCGATAAAGGTTTGACCAATCCGCCGAAACGCTGCAAAAAATGCAAACAAGCCAAAAATGAACGGCTGGCCGCCATTACTGCCGCGCAAAATGCCGGAATCAAACAAAGAATCGAAGTTGCCGTCCATTGCGCCAAATGCCAATCCTATACAACTGTTCCCTTCTATCCGTCGCAGGGTCGTCCTGTATTTTGCCGCAGCTGCTTTTTAGAAAAAAATCCTGACCTGATCAATGGTAATGGCATTCATCAAAGGTGAAAGATATAGGGGAAAAGGTATAAAACATTAAAGTTTGTCGCTTGAATTTTAATTTGAGTTTGAACGAGTTTGAATTTTTACTTTTTCACCCTGGCCTTTTACAAATTAACCTTAACCGCCAACGTGGACATTGGGTCGTCTTTCAGGATCGCCCTCGGCTTGTCTTAAAATTTCTCTTGTTACCGGGGCCGTGTCGCCTTCGCCAAATAAAATATATCTAATCAGATACATAATCGGATTTCCTTCGCTCCAGCCGAAATAAACATGCGGTATTTTGCCGGTCCGGTCACGCATATACATCAAAAATGCCGCGATCGCATTCGGTACCGCCGGTGATTCCGTTCGTAAAACCCGGTAACCGTCAACATCAACTCCGCGAATCTTCAACTTTCCCTTAAATTCCGAGGCATCACCCAAATCTATTTCATAAAAAACGACCG